>NZ_BSTC01000014.1 GCF_030269305.1 Kineosporia sp. NBRC 101731 | reverse complement strand
GAGAGAGTTACGGCGATCATAGCGGCAGGGAAACGCCCGGTCTCATTCCGAACCCGGAAGCTAAGCCTGCCAGCGCCGATGGTACTGCACTGGTTACGGTGTGGGAGAGTAGGACATCGCCGGACAAAAATTGAAGACAGTAATGGCGGCCCCCGCCCGACGAAGAAACTTCGATCGGGCGGCGCGGGCCGCCATTACTGCGTTTGCCGTCCAGGGGTGAAGATGAGCAGATGACTGACGACACCCTCCGACCGCGCACGGTACTGCTCGACTGTGATCCCGGGCATGACGACGCCATCGCTCTGCTGCTGGCCCAGGGCAGTCCGGCGATTGATCTGGTTGCCGTCAGCACCGTCGCGGGCAACCAGACGCTGGCCAAAGTGACGCGCAACGCCCAGGCGATCGCGGAGGCCGGCGGGTTCAGTCATGTCCCGATCGCTCAGGGATCGTCGCGAGGCCTGATCACCGAGCCGTTCGTCGCGGAAGAGATCCATGGCGACACCGGGCTGGACGGGCCGCAGCTTCCCCCGGCACGGGCGCAGCTCGATCCGCGGCACGGCGTGAACCTCATCATCGACACCGTCATGAGCCGCCCGGCCGGCACGGTGACCCTGATCGCGACCGGTCCGCTGACCAATCTGGCGCTGGCGGTGCGGCTGGAGCCCCGCATGGTCGAGCGGGTGCGCGAAGTGGTGTTCATGGGCGGTGCGATCAGCGGCGGCAACTACACGCCGGTGGCGGAGTTCAACATCGCGGTCGATCCGGAGGCTGCGCACGTCGTGGTGCACGAGAACTGGGACGTCACCATGGTGGGGCTCGACGTCACGCATCAGGCTCTGGCGACGCCCCACGTACGCACTGCGCTGGCAGCCGTCGGAACCCGGCCGGCACAGATCGTGGGGGAGATGCTCGACTTCTACGGCGCCGCCTACACCGAGAGCCAGGGGTTCGAGCATCCGCCGGTGCATGATCCGGTCGCGGTGGCACTGGTGATCGACCCGTCCGTTCTCACCGTGCGCCGGGCCGTGCTCGATGTCTCGCTGGCCGAGGGGCCGACGCGGGGCATGACGGTGGCCGACCTGCGCAGTCCGGCGCCCGAAGGGTGTCGCACCAGGGTGGCGGTGGGACTGGATGCGGACCGGTTCTGGAAACTGGTGGTCGACGCGCTCACCCGGATCGGCGAACCGCATCAGCCGGAGTGAGACGGACCACGCTTCAGGTGGGGGGTGGACTAGGGACGGGCGAACCATTCGTCGCGGGTGATCGCATACTCCACCTCACCTTGTTCGTACCCCGGGATCGGTTCGTCCCAGTGCTCGTGGAACGTGCGCACGTGACGCAGGCCGATCTTCGACATCGTCGCCCGCGATCCCTGGTTCACGGCCATGGTCGTGCCGAACACCCGCTGTAGCCCCAGGTCTTCGAACGCGTGACGCAGGAGCTCTGCCGATCCCTCGGAGGCCAGGCCGCGCCGCCAGAAGGCGGGCAGCAGCCGGTACCCGATCTCGGCCTCGTCGTCGTGCCCGATGGACGGTTCCAGCAGCCACCAGCCGACGAAGGCGTCATCCAGAAGTCCGGCCCAGAAACCGAACCCGGGATGATCTTTCGCGACGGACAGGCGCCGGTGGTGAGCGGTGACGATGTCTTCCAGAGGGCGGGGCCGGCCGTTGAGCAGGTACCGCATCACGTCCGGGTCGGAGTCCAGCTCGATCTCCTGCGGCAGGTGGGCCGGCGTGAGGGGGACGAGCTCGAGGGTGGACGTTCGCAAGGACGCCTGGGTCATGGTCACCAGTGTGCCGTACCCGGCCGTCCCGGGAGGTGAGCTGAGGCGCGTCCACCATGTGGGCTTTTGGACGCTTCGCTGTGATTTGCCACTAGATTGCGCCAATGGTGGACGAATCGGTACGCGTGCAGTTGCTCGACCGGCGCTACCGCGAACTGGCCATGTCCACCTTCGTCTTCGAGAACCGGCTGGCCCACCGGCTGAGCTATCTGCGGGTGTTCGCGTCACCACGGATTGCCGGGCTGCTCACGCACACCGGCCAGATGAAAGCCGAGCCACGGCGGCGCGCCCACGACACCGGCCTGCTCATGTACTCGCTGATCGAGGCCGGCCTGGAGTCGCACGATGGTCGGCACGGGGTGGCCCGCCTCAACGGGATGCATCGGCGCTGGAACATCACCAATGACGATTACATCTGGGTTCTGGGAACTTTCGCGGTGATGAGCATCCGCACCATCATGACGGTGGGTTGGCGGCCGATCACCGAGGCCGAGAAGCAGGTCGTGATCGACTGGCACCTGGAACTGGGCACCCGGATGGGTATCACCGACGTTCCGACGGATTTCGCTGCTTACGATGCCTGGTTCGCCGCCTACGAGGCGCGCATGTTGCGCCGCACCGAGGCCGGCGAGCAGCTACGGGACCTGGCGCTGGGAGTGCTCTGTACGCCGATCCCCCGTCCGCTGCGGGGCGTGACGAAGGCCCTGATTCCGGTGCTCATCGATGAACCCGCCCGCAGTGCGCTGGGTTTCCGTCGTCCGAACCTGATGGCCCGGTCGGCGGTCGCGATGATACTGGGCGTGCGCGCCCGGCGTCGCCGCCGGAACGGCCCGCCGGCGCCCTTCTTCACGATCGGTGCGCCGAACATCACCTATCCCGACGGCTGGACGCTCGACGATCTCGGTCCGCACCGGGCCCGGCAGAACCATCAGAGGTGATGATCCGCCATCTCGACCGGAAAGCGTTCGGCGAAAACGGCGTTGGCCATCTGGTCGGACGCCGGATCCTCGCAGTCCAGGCCGGACGCGACCAGCACCCGGTAGCTCTCGAGCTTGGCCCGGATCACGGCGCGGTCTTCCTGTAACTGGGCCAGCTGCTCGTCGATCGACGCGGACTGCTTCTCGAGCAACTCGAGCCGGCGCTCGTGTCTCTCCATCGGCTCGGGCCTGGCGTGGACGAACTCCCGCACCTCGGACACCGGCATGCCGGTGCGACGCAGGGCCTGCACGGTGCGCACCCACCGCAGCATCATCGGCGTGTAGCGCCGCCGGCCGTCCGGACCCCGCTCCACACCGACGAGCAGGCCCTCCTTCTCGTACCAGCGCAACGCGTCCACACTGATGCCCGTGCGTTCGGAAACTTCACGAATGCCGATCGCGTCCGGTTCATCAGTCACGTCAACCACGATAAGCAGTCATGCCTCGGGCGTCACTGCGAAGTCCACCACGAACCGCCAGCGGGCTTCGTTGCGCTCCAGGCGGTCGAGCGCCTCCTGGATCCGGGACGCGGGCAGCACCTCGACGTCGGCGGTGATGCCGTTCTTCGCGGCGAAGGCGAGCATCTCGCGGGTGTCCCGGACCCCGCCGGAGCCGGACGACGTGACGTGCCGCCGGCCGAACAGCAGAGCCATGGCGTCGACCTCGTACGTCGGCGGGAGACCGAGCATGCAGATCGTTCCGTCGTAGTCCAGGGTGAGCGCATAGGGCGAGATGTCGTGCGTGCCGGAGGCGGTGTCGATGATGACGTCGAAAGCGTATCCGTGGGAGGCCATGTCATCCGGTGAGGTGGAGAGCACCACCTCGTCCGCCCCGAGGGCCAGGGCCAGGTCACGCTTGGTGGACGAGGTGGTGAACACCGCCACCGAGGCGCCGAGCGCCTTGGCGAACTTCACGGCCAGGTGACCGAGCCCACCCAGGCCGACGACGCCGACGCGAGTGCCCCGTCCGACGCGCAGGCGGCGCAAGGGCTGCCAGACCGTGATGCCGGCGCACATCAGAGGGGCCACCCCGGCCGGGTCCAGACCTTCGGGCATGGCGTAGACGAAGCGGTCGCGCACCACCATCTCGTCCGAGTAGGCGCCGTAACGGGGTGTGCCGTCGTGCCGGTCGACACCGCCGTAGGTCAGGGTGGGGAACTCCCGGCAGTACGACTCCTCCTCGTCGAGGCAGGCCGCGCAGGTGCCGCAGGAGTCGACGATGTTGCCGACGGCCACCGCGTCGCCCACCGTGAACGCGGCCACCTCGGGGCCGGCCTCGGTCACGACGCCGGTGAACTCGTGACCGGGAACCAGGGGAAACTCCGAGGCACCTTCGATGGCGTGCAGGTCGCTGTGACACACGCCGCAGTAGGTGATGCGGATGCGAACGTCGTCGGGGCGCAGGTCGCGGCGCTGGAAGGTCCAGGGCTCGAGCCGGCCGCCGGGGGTGAGCAGGGCATATCCGGTCGTCATGGGAAAGACCCTAGGAACTGGAGTGGACTCCAGCGCAAGCCGAAGGCATGGGGTCCGTCCAAGATTCCCCTGGGCTCAAGATCGGCACCGGGCTACCGATACCCCTGGTCAGGCCAGCGACTAAGGAGCTCCATGTCCGTCGGCACCAGTAAAAAGGGTTTCCTGGATCGGTGGCTCAGCGACCGGCCGGTGGCCGTGAAGGTGTTGATCGTGGCGGGTTCCGCCATCGTCGGCACGTTGGCCATCGGGGTCGTCAGTCTGCTGGGCGTGGCTAATCTCCAGACCACACGCAATGACGAAGTGGGTCGTTCGGTGCCGTACATCACGAGCCTGAACGCTGCGGCGCTCAGCGCGAAGGCGGCTGCCAACGACGAGCGTGGCTACCTGATCGCCGGGGACGTCAAGTTCCGCGACGAGTCACTGGGGCGCCAGGAAAAGGTCAATGCCTCGCTGGCCGCGGCAGCCACGAACACGGACGCCACCGGTCGGGCCCAGGTGGAGAAGATCCAGCAGGCGACCGACGCCTGGTTCGCTGCCCTGAGCAGTGAGTTCGACCTCTACAGCACCAATCGCACTGCGGCCGTCGACCTGGCGTTCACTACGAATCGGGACCTACGCAAGGCCTACGAGGAACTGCTCTCGGTCGAGACCGAGCGGGCCGAGGCGAGCCTCGTCCAGGGCGAAGACTACGTCGCCACGGTTGGGCGTACCCAGAGCGTCGTCGGTGTGCTGCTCGTGGTCTCGCTCCTGCTGGCTGTTCTGCTCGCCCTGGTGGTGGGGAATTCCATCGTGCGGCCGCTGAAGCGCGTCGCGACGGTGCTGGAGGCCGTGGCGGCCGGTGATCTGACGCTCGAGAGTGAGGTTCATCAGCGCGACGAGGTGGGCCGGATGGCCGGGTTCCTGGCCCTGGCCGTGGCCTCCTTCCGGGATGCGGTCAGCACCCTGATGCGCTACTCCGAAACTCTCTCCACCGCATCGTCACAGCTGGAGATCATCAGCCGCCAGGGAGCCGAGGGCGCGGACAACGGAGCCCGGCAGGCGGCAGCAGTCGCCGACGCGGCGAGCGTGATGTCGATGAACATCCAGACGGTCGCCTCGGGGGCGGAGGAGATGGAGGCCTCGATCCGGGAGATCTCCATGAACACCACCCGCGCCGTCGGGGTGGCCACCCGCGCCGTGGACGTCACCGCCAGTACTACTGCGGTGGTGGCCAAACTCGGCAATTCGTCCGCCGAGATCGGCAACGTGATCAAGCTGATCACCTCGATCGCCGAGCAGACGAACCTGCTGGCCCTGAATGCGACGATCGAAGCCGCACGGGCCGGGGACGCCGGCAAGGGGTTCGCCGTCGTCGCCAGCGAGGTCAAGGACCTGGCCCAGGAGACGGCCCGGGCGACCGAGGACATCGGGGTGCGGGTGGCAGCCATTCAGACCGACACAGAGGGCGCGGTGTCCGCGATCGAGGAGATCAGTCAGATCATCGGGCAGATCAACGAGTTCCAGACCACCATTGCCTCCGCCGTCGAGGAACAGAGCGCGACCACCGCGGAGATGAACCGCAGCGTATCCGATGCCGCTGATGCGGGAAGCCGTGTGGCGCATACTGTCTCGGAGGTCTCTCAATCGATCCAGCAGACCACCGCCGGAACGAACGACGCTCACCGGGCGGCCGGTGAACTGGCGCAGATGTCGACCGACCTGCGCCAGCTCGTGGGCCGGTTCCGGGTCTGAACGGCCACCATCGGGCCGGGAGGCCTACTGCGCGCTCATCACCCGCGCGTGCTTCCCACCGTCGTTACCGGTGTGCCCGCTCTGGTCCTCGCCCAGATCGATACGTACCTCGTGCACCAGTCCGGTCAGGGCGTTGTCGAGACGCGGGTACTCGGTGCTCACCGGCGTGCCGAGATCAATGCCGATGTTGAGGGTCTCGTCGAAGGAGAAGTAGTACGGGATGGTGGCCTCGACCCGGCCCTTGCCGTCGCAGACGTCGTTCACATACAGGTCCACGGAACCGCCCAGCCCGGCCCCCTCGCCGTCGTAGGTGAACTCGGCCCGCACCTGGTGCCGGCCCGTCGGCAGCGGGCTCTGCGTGCGAATGGTGAAGCGCTGCAGAGCGAAATAGTTGTAGTGGTAGGTGGGGCAGCCGTCGACCAGGTAGAGGCTCCACCCGCCGAACGCACCGCCCTGCGCGATCACCACACCGTTCGCGCCCTCGGCCACCTCGATGTCCGCGGTGATGGAGTGCGAGCGGTTCTTCACGTTCGGGGTGGTCTCCTCGGTGAGACGCCGCATGCCCCCGTGGTAACTGATCGATCGCCGCTCGCCGAGCAGGTCGATCCGGCCCGCGAGCGTGGGGTTCTCCCGCTCGGTGACCCGGTCGTCGAGCGGGAAAACCTGGTGCTTGGCCGCTTCCACCAGGAACAGGTCCTGCAGCTGACGCAGCCGCCCGGGCTGCGCGGCGGCCAGGTCGTTGGACTGCGTCCAGTCGGTGGTGAGGTCGTACAGTTCCCACACGTCGTTCTCGAAACGCCGGTCCGGGTCGGGGATCATCTGCCACGGGATGCCGTGACGGGTCACCGCCATCCAGCCCTCGTGATAGATGCCGCGGTTGCCGCACATCTCGAAGTACTGCGTGGTGCGGCGGTCCGGAGCCTGCGGGTCGTCGAACGTGTACCGCATGCTCGTGCCCTCGATCGGCTGCTGCTGCACACCGTTCACCGAGACCGGCGCGGGCACGCCCACGCAGTCGAGAATGGTCGGCAGCACGTCGATCACGTGATGGAACTGGGGACGGATGCCACCGGCCAGATCGCGGCCCTCGATACCTTGAGGCCAGTGGATGACCAGACCGTCGCGGGTGCCCCCGAAGTGTGAGGCGACCTGCTTCGTCCACTGGTAGGGGGTGTTGAGCGCCACGGCCCACCCGGCCGGGCCGATCGCGTAACTGTCGGCCGTGCCGAGCAGATCGATCTCGTTGATCATCTGATCGGGGTCGTCGGCGATGCCGTGCCCGAGGCGGTGCTCGTTGAGCGTGCCGTCGACACCGCCCTCGCCGGAAGCGCCGTTGTCGCCGAGCAGGTACACGAAAATGGTGTTGTCCAGCTCACCGAGCTCTTCCAGGGTGTCGACGAGGCGCCCGACCTGGGTGTCGCAGTGCTCGGTGAACCCGGCGAAGGTCTCCATGAACCGCGCGGAGATCTGCTTCTGGTTGTCCGACAGTTCGTCCCAGTGCGGCAGGCCGTCGGCCCAGGGGGCCAAGGCGGCGTCTTCCGGGATCACCCCGAGTTCCTTCTGCCGGGCCAGGATCTCCTCCCGGGCGACGTCCCAGCCGGCGTCGAACCGGCCGGCGTACTTCTCCCGCCACTGCGGGGCCACGTGCAGGGGCGCGTGGGAGGCGCCCATGGCCAGGTAGGTGAAGAAGGGACGCCCGGGGGTGAGGGAACGCTGGGTGCGGATCCAGTCGATGCTCTGGTCGACCAGGTCTTCGGACAGGTGGTAGCCGTCTTCCGGCCGCCGGGCCGGCTCGAAGGGCGTGGTGCCGCGGTACAGCTGCGGGTACCAGTGGTTCATCTCGGCGCCCATGAACCCGTAGAAGCTGTCGAAGCCCTCACCGGTGGGCCAGCGGTCGAACGGGCCGACCGGGCTGATCTCACGCGGCGGGGTCTGGTGCCACTTGCCGAAGGCCGCCGTGCTGTAGCCGTTGCCGTGCAGGATCTGCGCGAGCGTGGCGGCGCTGGCGGGGCGGAAACCGCTGTAGCCGGGCGCGGCCGTGGCCATCTCGGTGGTGCCGCCCATGCCCACGGAATGGCAGTTACGGCCGGTCATCAGCGACTGACGGGTCGGTGAGCACAGGGCGTTGACGTGAAACCGGTTGTATCGCAGGCCTTGCGTGGCCAGACGCTCGGCCGTGGGCATGGTGCAGGGGCCACCGAAGGCGCTCGAGGAACCGAAACCCAGGTCATCGAGCACCACGATGACCACGTTGGGCGCCGCGGGCGGCGGCGTGGTCGCACCGATCGCCTCGAACGACGCGTGCTGATCGTGGATCCCGACCGCCGTCACCACGGTCTGCTTGCGTTCGGGCTCGGGCAGCACGTGCCGCCCGGCTTCAAAAACCGCCACGGACAGCTCCAGTTCGTCCACCAGTCACACCGGTCATCATCACGAGTCAGGTTGACATGATCGCGGGCCGCCGGACAACGCGCGCTGCCGGTCCAAGCGATACGGGTTAGTGATGGGTGTCAGAGATGGGCGCTATGAGTACATATTTCGCAGGCCTGCGATCAACCCAGCGCGGCCAGTAGTGACGGCTCGTCCCGCACCGGTGTCTCCTGCCCCAGCACGCCCAGGGCTCTCAATCGCGCGGCCACCGACAAGACCCAGGGCCGGCGTAACCGGCCCTGGATGAGCAACGTGTCGTCGTCCAGAAGTTTCTCCGGTGGCCCTTGCCGCACCAGGCCACCCACCAGCACGGCGACCTGATCGGCCCAGGCGAGCGCCAGGTCCACGTCGTGGGTGGCCATGACCAGCGTGGTGCCCCGGTCGTGCAGGCGGGCGAGCGCGGCCGTCGCCTCCTGGCCCGCGGCCGGGTCCAGCCCGGCGGTCGGCTCGTCGAGCACCAGCACGTCGGGGCGCATCGCGACGGCTCCCGCGATGGCCACGCGCTTGCGTTCGCCGAACGAGAGCTGGTGCGTGGGCCGGGCGGCCAGGTGGGTCGCGGCCAGCAGGGTCAGGGCCTCGTCACAGCGGGCGCGTACCTCGTCGTCGGTCAGCCCCTGGTTGACCGGGCCGAAGGAGACGTCCTCGCGGACGGAGGCGGAGAACAGCTGGTCGTCGGGGTCCTGGGTGATCAGCTGCACCTGGTGCCGGTGCTCGCGCAGTCCGGTGCGGGTGTGGCGCAGTTCGCGCCCGCCGACGGTGATCCGGCCGGCGGTGGGACGCAGGGCTCCCGAAAGGCAGCGTAACAACGTGCTCTTGCCCGATCCGTTGGCGCCCAGTACGGCCAGGCGGGTGCCCGGCGGGACCTGCAGATCGGCGCCGGTCAGCACGGGAGGGCCTCCGGAATAGCGGAATTCGAGGCCCTCGACCTCGATCTGCCCGTTCACCGGGCACCCGGCAGAAGAGAGACGGCCGCCAGGGCGGTCAGCCCGGCCAGGGTGGTGGCCACGAAGGGCCGCGACGACGGCTGCTGGTCGGCGAGTGTGCGCATGACCCCCTCGAAACCCCTCCCGGCCAGTCCGTTCTCCAGGCGGCGGGCGCGGTCGAAGGCCCGGGTGAGGGTGGCGGCGGCCAGCATCGAGGCCGAGCGCAGAGTGGCCCGGCGGCTGGTGTAGCCCAGCCGGGCCGTCTGCGCGGCCCGTACGGCGCCGGCCGACTCCAGCAGCACGAACAGCAGACGGTAGACCAGCCCGGCGATGTCCACGATCGCTTCGGGCACTCCCCGGCGCCGGGCCCAGGCCAGCAGGTCGGTCATCGGGGTGGTCGCGGCCAGCAGCATCACGGCCGATGTGCCCGAGACCGCGTGGGCCAGGGTCTGGACGGCCGCGTCCAGGCTCTCGCCGGTCACGGTCGGGCCGAAACCGTCGGTGCGCCAGGTCACCGCGATGGTCACGGTGCCCAGCAGGATGAACGCGGCCGGGCCCCGGGCCGCCCGCACCAGCAGGCGGCCGGGTACACGGCCCGGGCCGAGCACGAGACCCAGCGCGGTCACGGTCACGAGCACCGAGGCCGGCCAGGTCGGCAGCACCAGGGCACTGATCACCAGGCCGAGGCTGAGCAGCACCTTGTCGCCCGGTGAGTACCGCCGCCAGGGACTGGCCCAGGCGGCGACGTCGATCGCCGGAGCGCTCAAGGGGCACTGGTCTTCCGGGTGCGGCGGCCGGACAGCCGGCCCAGCACGAAGCCGAGCGCCCCGGCCCCGGCCGCGGCCTGCAGGGCGAACAGGCCCGATTCGATCTCACCCGACGAGGGCTGGAAGAGCGGGCTGAACCAGACGTGGTAGCCGGGGTTGATCTCCTCCACCTTGGTGGCGGCCGAGGAGTCACTGCCGGCGTAGGACTCGCCCTCGGGCTGGCCGTCGGTGTTCAGCCGCAGGGTGAGCGGGATGGCGAAGATGGCGATGACGAGCAGCAGGAGGCCCAGGTCGACGGCCAGGCGGCGTGGGGTACGGGTGGTCATGGTGGTCACGCTCCTGAGCGGTCGGGGCGATTTTCGGTGCTTGAGGACGTCGTGGTCGCCCGGGCGGTCGGCCCGCCGTCGTCGGTGGGTCCCGGGAGAGCGGCCTTCAGGCCCAGCAGGCCCAGTTCCTCGGGGGCGATGCGGGCCAGGATGCGGAACACCAGCACGCCGAGCAGACCCTCGGCGATCGCCAGCGGGATCTGGGTGAGGGCGAAGATGCCGAGGAACTCGCCGATCGAGCCCAGTACACCGCCGGAGGGGTCCGGGTGCGCCAGACCCAGCTGCACCGACGTCACCACGTAGGTGGAGAGATCGGACAGTGACAGGGCTGCGAACACACCGACCGGGAAGGGCAGGCCCACCGCCAGACAGGCGCGATAGGCGGCGTACCCCACCCAGGGTCCGACGATCGCCATCGAGAACACGTTGGCGCCGAGCGTGGTGATCCCGCCGTGGGCCAGGAGCAGGGCCTGGAACAACAGCACGACGGCGCCGAGTACGGCCATCACCGGCGGCCGGAAGAGCACCGCGCCCAGGCCGGTGCCGGTGGGGTGGCTGGAACTGCCCGTGACCGAGGGCAGCTTGATCGCCGACAGGACGAAGGTGAAGGCCCCGGCCGCGCCCAGCAGGAGCCGGGACTCGGGACGTTCGCGCACCTCGCGCACCACACAGCGGGCGCCGTGCACCACGAAGGGGGCTGCCGCGACGGTCCAGGCGGCGGCGTGCAGGGGCGGCAGATAGCCCTCAGCGATGTGCACGGAGCACCCCGCCGGACAGCGTGTTCGTCATCAGATCTCCTCGGGTCCGCGCCCTGGATCGATGCGACGGCCGAAGTCTCCTGGCTTCCCGGATCAAGGCTCGCCCCGGCCTTCCGGCCTGGTTCAACAGGCCGTGGCACGGCGAGGGGTCTGCTCCCCGGTGACAGTGGCGGGACCGCGCCGGATTCTCACCGGCTTCCTTCACTGCCGTCGCGGTTCGTGTTTAGTTGACTGGCGCATCTAACCACGCGGCGTCCGATATGAGTACCGCGCTCCTTTCCCGTGCGACGGCCACGAACGTTCGTCCGTCTGCTTCCGGCCGCGCAGACGTTCCTTGCTCCCGGAGCGGCTCACGGCTCCGGGAGCAAGGAACGCCGTGTGTACACCTGGTACACCCGGTACCGGGTGTACCAGGTGTACACACGGCAGAGGCTTCGCCGGTGGGGTCGGGGCCGGTGGAGCAGAGCTGCTGCCCCGCCTCATCCAGCGCAACGGCGTTGGACCGGGTGCCGCCACTGGTCCGGCCCCTCGGCGCTGGCCCGGGTCCGGCGCTGGCCCAGGGGCCGTCGCTGCGCCGGGGCCCAACGCGGGCCCGGTCCTCGACGTTGGCCCGGTCCTCGACGTTGGCCCGGTCCTCGACGTTGGCCCGGTCCTCGACGTTGGCCCGGGCCTCGCTCCTGGATCAGGCCTCGACGAGTTGCTTCGCCTCGGTCTCGCGCCCGATCCGCGTCGTGCGGGTGATGCGGGCGCCGGTGAGGGTCGGGCGCGCCACGAGCAGCAGCACGAAGGCCACGGCGCACAGCAGCGCACCGATCAGGTAGGCCTGCCGGTAGCCGAAACCGGCTGCCGCACCGAGGATCGGGCCGGCCAGCATGGCCCCGACCGGCCCGGCGCTGATGAACAGCGTGGAGGCGTGGCCCGGGCGGCTGGGCAGCATGTCCTGCACGTAGCTGATGCCCAGGCCCTGGAGCAGAGCGATCGCGGCCGCGTTGAGAACCTGGGCCGCGGCGAGCTGCCAGGTGTCGGAGGAGACCGCGACGATCGCGGTGTAGACCAGGGCCAGCGCCGGCCCGGCCAGCATCAGCCGGCGCAGCGGGTACCGGGCCGCGAGCATCCCGAAGCCCAGCATCAGCGGGATCTCCAGCCCGGCGCACAGGCCCATGATCAGGCCCGCGTCACCCAGCCCGGCGTTCAGCTCGCTCTTCAGGAACAGCGGAAGAGCCTGCAGCGAGAGGTTTCCGGTGCACTGCAGGAGCACGAGCGCGACCATGGTGAGCACGAGCACCCGGCTGCTCTCGTCCCGGCCGGGTTCCGACTCCAGGGTCTGCGCCGCGACGGTGGCCACCGGGACAGGCGTCGAGGGGAACATCCGCCACGTCACCACTGCGGCGATCGTGAACATCGTGGCGGCGAAACCGTAGACGGCGGTGAAGTCACCGGCGGTGAGCAGCATCGTCGCCAGGAACGGCCCGCCCACCCACGACAGGGACAGCACCGTGCGCAGGGTGGTCATGGTCATGACGGCGTTGGGCGAACCGGCCAGGCTGCCCCGCGCGTGGGCGAACACCTGGGGCACGAGGGCACTCGCGACGGCCGACGCGGTCACGGTCAGGCCCAGGAGCAGCCAGTAGTCCCGTAGCCAGGCCGTCAGCAGGGAGCCGGCGGCGCCGGTCAGGGCGGCCGCGATGATCAGTCCGCGCCGCGAGGGCAGACGGTCCGACCAGCGGGCGAGCCCCAGCGACACCACCACGGACGACAGGGGTGCGGCGACGAGGAACGCGGTGATCTGCAGACCACTGGCGTGTACCGCGTCGGTGAGGAAGAGGGTGAGGAAGGGAGTGGCCATCGCGCTGGCCAGGCCGACACAGAGAAAAACCAGCGCCAGGGGGAAGTGCTGGCGCACAGGGTGAAACACAAAGACCTCAAGACAGGCAGAACGAACGGTCGGACACGAGGCGCTGCCGCCCTGCAGGGCCCCGCTGTTTCTAACGGCACCAGTGTCCCAGGTGTTACACCCCGGGTCGCTCCACTTGCCGATCCGCCGGGGCAGGTCACCGTAGAGACGCTTCATCAGTGCCCATGACCTGCCCATGACCTGCCTATGACCTGCCCGTGACCTGCAAGGAGAGACCGTGGCCAATACTTCCGCCCGAATTCTGTACAAGCCCTTCGGTCTGGCGGGCAGCGTCGGCGCCGGCCTGATCGCGGGCGTGCTGTTCAAGCAGGTGTGGAAGCACGTGTCCGACGCCGACGACACCCCCGAGGCCAACGACCGGCGCTTCGGGTGGGGGCAGGTGCTGCTCGCCGCCACGGTCCAGGGCGCGATCTTCGCCGCGGTGAAGGCGGCCGTCGACCGGGGCGGAGCCGTGGCGTTCGAGCGCTGGACGGGGGAGTGGCCCGGCGAGGAGTGACGAAAACCGGGTGCGCGCCAGCCCTCGGGCGGCGCACACTCGGGCGCATGACGGCTCAGCTGGTCGCTTTGTGCTTCGACACCGAAGACCCGGTACGCCTGACCGGTTTCTGGGCGGGGTTCCTGGGCTGGGACGTGCGGGACGGCACCACCGCCCACGCCCCGGCCGTGCTGGATCCCGGCTTCGTGCTGCGGTTCCTGCCCACTGACGAGCCGAAGACCGCGCCCAACTACCTGCACTTCGATCTGACCAGCAGTTCGCTGGAGGATCAGCGGCAGATTGTCGAGAGGGCCCTGGCCCTGGGCGCGCGGCACCACGACGTCGGTCAGCGTCCCGAGGAGGGGCACGTGGTGCTCGCCGACCCGGGTGGCAACGAGTTCTGCGTGATCGAGCCCGGCAACCAGTTCCTGGCCGGGACCGGCGCCATCGGGGCGCTGGCCGGCGACGGATCGCGGGCGAACGGGTACTTCTGGAGCCGCGTGCTGGACTGGCCGCTGGTCTGGGACCAGGACGAGGAGACCGCGATCCAGTCGCCGCGGGGTGGACCCAAGATCACCTGGGGCGGTCCGCCCCTGGCCCCCAGAACCGGCCGCCGCTATCGTCCCCACTTCGACATCGCCCCTGCACCCGGCACCGACCGGCAGACCGAGCGGGAGCGTCTGCTCGACCTGGGTGCGACCGTGCGCGACAGCGGGCAGCTGGCCGACCCCGACGGCCACGAGTTCTGTCTGCTGTAGAGCTCAGAGCCCCCAGTGCTGATGCAGCCGGAAGGTGTCGCTGAGCCGGCGCAACTGCTGGGTGTGCAGCTCGACCGCGACCTCCGACTGGTCGCCGGACGCCCGGAAATGCCCGTATACGAACGGGTAACACGTTGGCCCGACAGCTGTCACGTGCTGCAGGACGGCCTTCTCAGGAACGGTTGCAAGGCCGAGAACACCCGCTGTGAGTGGTGCGTGGTGTCTTCTGGTCAGGTGTTCCTCGAGGGCCGCGATCTGCGCCATCTCGAGGGTGAGGTTGGTGCCGGACATCGAACGGTGATTCATCTGCGCCTCCTGCCGGCATCAAGGATAACGACGGGAGGACGGGGCGCGCACCAGCCGTTGGTCGGTCCGGTCCCGGGACCAACGACCTTTGACCAAGGACTGTCCGAACAGGGGCACTTGGCCTCTACGGGTCCTGTTGCGGCAGGCGGACGATGCAGTCATGGACACCCTGCAGACCACGGAACATTCGGCCGCTCCGGCTGCCTGGCGTGGATTCGCCGGGCAGGAGTGGCAGAACCGGATCGACGTCAGCGCCTTCATCAAGGCCAACGTCACGCCCTACGAGGGCGACGAGGCATTCCTGGCGACGGCGACCCCTCGCACGGAGTCGATCCACCAGCGCATCAGTGAGCTGACGAAGATCGAGCGCGAACGCGGCATCCTGGACGCCGACGCGAAGACGCCCTCGACGATCACCAGTCACGCACCCGGGTACATCGACAAAGATGCCGAGCTGATCGTCGGGCTGCAGACAGACGCGCCGCTGAAGCGGGCCATCATGCCCAAGGGCGGGCTGCGGATGGTCGAGAACGGCCTCGCCGCCTACGGTTACGAGATCGACCCGGTGGTGAAGGACATCTTCACCAAGCACCGCAAGACCCACAACGCGGGCGTCTTCGACGCCTACACCCCGGAGATCCTGGCCGCCCGCAAGGCCGGCATCATCACCGGCCTGCCCGACGCCTACGGACGCGGCCGCATCATCGGCGACTTCCGCCGGGTGGCCCTCTACGGCGTGGACGCGCTGATCGAGGACAAGGGCCGCGAGAAGGCCCTGCTCAACGGTTTCCGCTCCAGCGAAGACGTGATCCGCGACCGCGAGGAACTGTCCGAGCAGATCCGGGCCCTGCGCGACCTGAAGACGATGGCCGCGAGCTACGGCTTCGACGTCTCCCGCCCGGCGGGCACCGCCCAGGAAGCGATCCAGTGGCTCTACCTGGCCTACCTGGCCGGCGCCAAGGAGGGCAACGGCGCGGCCATGTCGTTCGGCCGGACCTCCAGCTTCATCGACATCTACGTGCAGCGTGACCGCCTGGACGGCACGCTGACCGAGTCGCAGGCCCAGGAACTCGTCGACGACCTGGTGATGAAGCTGCGGATCATCCGCTTCCTGCGCACCCCGGACTACGACGCGCTGTTCTCCGGCGACCCGACCTGGGTCACCGAGTCGATCGGCGGCGTCACCCAGGAAGGCGTGCCGCTCGTCACCCGCACCTCGTTCCGGTTCCTGCAGACCCTGTACAACCTCGGGCCGGCGCCGGAGCCGAACCTGACGGTGCTGTGGTCGCCGAGCCTGCCGGAGGGCTTCAAGCGGTTCTGCGCGCAGGTGTCCATCGACACCAGCGCCATCCAGTTCGAGAATGACGATCTGCTGCGCCCGATGAACGGTGACGACGCGGCGATCGCCTGCTGTGTCTCGGGAGCCGCGGTCGGTAAGGCCATGCAGTTCTTCGGGGCCCGGGCCAACCTGGCGAAGGCCCTGCTGTACGCGATCAACGGTGGCCGCGACGAGGTCAGCGGGGCCCAGGTGGCCCCGGGCGCCCAGCCGGTGACCGGTGACACGCTCGACTACGACGACGTGATGAAGCGGTACGACGAGATGCTCGACTGGCTCGCCGACACCTACGTCGACGCGCTGAACATCATCCACTTCATGCACGACAAGTACGCGTACGAGGCCGTTCAGATGGCCCTGCACGACTACCCGGTGCACCGGATGCTGGCCTGCGGCATCGCCGGTCTGTCGGTCGCGGCCGACTCGCTGTCGGCGATCCGGTACGCGTCGGTCACGCCGGTGCGGGACGAGACCGGGCTCGTGGTCGACTACACGGTCGAGGGCGAGTACCCCTGCTACGGCAACGGCGACGACCGGGCCGACGCCATCGCGTCGGAGCTGGTGCACCGGTTCATGGAGAAGCTGCGCACCCACTCCACCTACCGCAACGCCGAGATCACCCAGTCCGTGCTGACCATCACCTCGAACGTGGTGTACGGCAAGAAGACCGGTAACACTCCGGACGGACGCCGCGCGGGGGAGCCCTTCGCCCCCGGGGCCAACCCGATGAACGGGCGCGACAAGCACGGTCTGCTCACCTCGGCGCTGAGCGTGGCGAAGATCGACTACGCGGACGCCCGGGACGGCATCTCGCTGACCTCGACCACGGTGCCGCAGGCTCTCGGCCGCACCCCCGAGGACCGGATCAGCAGCCTGGTCGGTGTGCTGGACGCGTACATGACCTCCGGCGGCTACCACATGAACGTCAACGTGCTGGAGCGCGCGACGCTCGTCGACGCCATGGAACACCCCGAGAACTACCCGAACCTCACCATCCGGGTCTCGGGCTACGCGGTCAACTTCGTCCGCCTCACCCAGGAGCAGCAGATGGACGTCATCAACCGCACCTTCCACGGCGACCCGCTCGTCAAATGAACTCCATCGGCATCGCTCTGATGGCCGCGCCGCGTCCGCCGCTTCCCGGGTACGACCCGGAGGTCTGGCGGCGCGGGGAGGCCGGCTGGGTGCACTCGTGGGACACGTCCATGGGTGTGGACGGCCCGGGTACCCGGTTCGTGATGTTCACCGCCGGTTGCCCCCTGCGGTGCCAGTACTGCGAGAACCCCGACACCTGGACGCCTCGGGGCGGTCAGATGACGAAGGTCGACGAGGTGCTGGAGCGGGTACGGGGTTACCGGACGGCGCTGATCGCCGGGAAGGGCGGTGTCACGGTCTCCGGCGGTGAGCCGCTCGCCCAGCCCCGGTTCGTGGCGAATTTCCTGCGCGGTGCCCGCGAGATGGGGCTGCACACGGCCCTGGACACGGCCGGGTTCCTCGGCCATCTCGCGACCGACGAGATGCTGGAGGACACCGATCTGGTGCTGCTCGACATCAAGTCGTTCGACCCGGAGACCTACCAGCGGGTGACCGGGCGTGAACTGGCCCCGACCCTGCGGTTCGCGAAACGTCTGGCCGAACTGGGTAAGCCGGTGAACCTGCGGTTCGTGCTGGTACCCGGACTCACGGACGACCCCGCCAACATCGACGGGCTGGCCGATTTCGCGGCCGGTCTCGGCAACGTCGAGCGGGTGGACGTGCTGGCCTACCACCGTCTCGGGGTGGACAAGTACGACCGGCTGCGGATCCGGTACCGGCTGGAGGGAACCGAACCACCGACCTGGGAGCAGGTGGAGGACACCCGCCGCCGGTTCGCCGACCGCGGGCTCACGGTGAGCTGAAGGGGTTCGCCCCCGTGAGGAGCCGAGAAGGCCGGACCGCTTCAGCGCGGTCCGGCCTTCAGGCGTTCGCGGGCGAGGCTGCCCAGGAGGCGAGCATCTTCAGCGCGTCCGCGGTCGGGGTGCCGACGGCGGACGTGTAGATGTTCAGCCGCAGGTCGGGTTCGGAGGCCAGCTCCATCGACTCGAAGTCGAGGTCGAGCTGCCCCACTACCGGGTGGCGCAGGCGTTTGGTGCCGCTGCGGTGAAACTTCACGTTGTGGGCGGCCCAGCGCTGCCGGAAGAGCTCCGAATGGGTGGACAGCTCTCCGACCAGCTCGATCAGCGCCTTGTCGTTCGGCCGGCGCCCGGCCTCCAGCCGCAGCATGGCCGCGGCGTCGGCGGCGATCCGGTCGTAGTCGACGAAGAAGTCCTCGGCGGCCGGATCCATGAAGACGAACCAGGTGGTGTTGGCGCGCTGCCGCGCCCCGGACAGCACGGGGGAGTACAGGGCCCGGGCCATCTGGTTCATCGCGATGATGTCGTGCCGGCCGTTGCGCACCCAGGCCGGGGTGTCGGGCATGGCGTCCAGCACCTGCTGGATCACCGGTCGCACCTTGGTGTGCGGCGCCGGCGAGCGCCGCGACCGGGTCACCGGCGCGCTCTGGCGGGCCAGGTCGAACAGGTGGGTGCGCTCGGCCTCGTCCAGGTGCAGCGCGTCGGCCAGCCCTTCCAGCACACTGTCGGAGGCGCCGCCGAGATTGCCGCGTTCCATCCGCACGTAGTAGTCCACCGACACGCCCGCGAGCATGGCGACCTCCTCGCGGCGCAGTCCCTGGACCCGGCGGTTACCGCCGTAGGCGGGCAGACCGGCCTGTTCGGGGGTGATCCGGGCCCGCCGGCTGGCCAGGAAGTCGCGAATCTGGGTGCGGACGTCGGTGGAACTCATCCCCCCACGGTAGACACGCCCGCCGGATCGTGGCAGGTACTGGCGTTACCGGCCACGTCCGGAACCCCTCACCGGACCAGGAGAGGCAGGGCGGCGAGCACCCGGTCGCTCGTCGCCCGGTCCGCGACGGTGATCCGGATGCCGTCACCCGGGTAGGCGCGCACCAGGATGTCGGCGGCGGCGAGAGCCTCGACCGTGCGCCGGACGGCGTCGTCGTCCAGCCGCAGCCAGACGAAGTTGGCCGCGCTGTCGGGCACGTGCCGGCCCTGCGAGCGCAGCCCGGCCGCCAGGTACGCCCGCTCGGTGACGACCTCGGCCACCCGGTGGGAGATCTCGTCGCGGGCGTCCAGCGAGGCGATCGCCGCGTCCTGGGCCAGCGCGGTGACCCCGAACGGGATGGCGGTGCGCCGGGCGCCCTCGGCCAGCTCGGTCTGCGCGATCGCGTACCCGACGCGCAGGCCCGCCAGCCCGTACGCTTTGGAGAACGTCCTCAGCACACAGAGATTCGGGTGGCGGCGGTAGGCGGCCAGGGCGTCGGCGCGGTCGGGCCCGGTGACGAACTCGATGTACGCCTCGTCGAGCACCACGAGCACGTGCGCGGGCACCGCGTCCAGGAAGGCTGTCAGCTCCCGGTGCGAGATCGCCACGCCGGTCGGGTTGTTCGGCGAGCAGAGCAGCACCGCGCGGGTCGCCGGGCCGATCGCCGCGAGCATCGCGGGCAGGTCGTGGTGCTCGTCCGGGGTGAGGGGCACCGGCACGCTGACCCCACCCGCGATCGCGATCAGGATCGGGTAGGCCTCGAAGGAACGCCAGGCGTGCACCACCTCGTCACCCGGGTCGAGCACGGCCTGCAGCACCTGCTGAAGTACACCCACGCTGCCGGGCCCGGCGACCACCTCGTCCGCACCGGTGAGACCGAACTCGGCGGCGATGCGCTCGCGCAGGGCCAGGCAGCTCAGGTCGGGATAGCGGTGCACCCGGTGCGCGGCGTCGAGCACCCGGGCCTGCACCGAGGGCAGCGGGTCGAAATGGCTCTCGTTCGAGGCCAGGGCGGCCACGTCGGCACTGGCCGAGCGGCGGCCGGGGACGTAACCGGGCAGACCGCTGACGGCGGCGCGCAGCAGGGGGCGGGTCACTGCGCACCCCCACCGTTGCGTTCAGCCAGTTCCTTCAGCAGGGGCGGGGAGTCGAACATGTCCAGAACCACCTCCAGCAGCACCATCTCGTCGGTGGGCGCCTCGGCCAGGGCGACCTCGAGCTCACCGTTGGTCCATACCGTGCGCGTGCTCACCAGGCCATCGCCCAGCGCGAGCGCCAGCGCCGTCCAGTCCCAGGCGGCGATGTCGTTGTAGGCGGCTTTCGGGCTCTGCAGGGCCCGCTCGATCGTGTAGCCGTCGTTGTTGATCAGCACCACCACCGGGTTCAGACCGGCCCGGGCGATCGTGCTCAGCTCCTGCACGGTCATCTGGGCCGCGCCGTCGCCGACGAACAGCACCGGGCGGCGGCCCGGTTCGGCCAGACCCTGGCCGAGGGTGGCGGGCAGGGCGTACCCGATGGAGTTCCAGACCGGCTGGCCGACGTACACGGTGTCGTCGGGCAGGTTCATCCGGACCGAGCCGAAGTACGCGGTGCCGGTGTCGGCGAGCACGGCCGTGCCGGAGGGGAGCCAGGCCTCGATCGTCTGCCAGAGCGATTCCTGGGTGAGGGCGTCGTCCGGGTCGACCGCCACCGGGGTCCGGACCGGCCGGGCCGGGTACGGGCGGTCGGGGAACCGCACCGTGGCGCAGACCTCGGCCAGGACGCGCACGGCGTCGGTGAACAGGACCTCGTGCCCACCCGCGCGGGTGGCCGAGAAGTGGATGTCCCGAACGTCTTCCGCCCGGTGGGTGAAGAAGCCGGTGAGCACGTCACTGGCCACCGTACCCAGCTCGACGACCAGGTCCGCCTCCGCGACCAGAGCCGCCGTCGATGCGTCCACCATCGTGCCCGCGTAGTGGCCCCGGTGCAGCGGCTGCGAGGCATCGATCGCGCCCTTGGCGGCGAGCGAGGTGACCAGGGGGATGTTGGCGGCGCGGGCGGCCTCGAGCACGGCTGCGGAAAGATCGAAACGGGGGACGAGGTGACCGACGACGAACACGGGTTTCGTTGCGGCGGCGAGCCTTCGGGTCAGATCGGCGGTCAGGGCGCGCAGCGCGGCCGGGTCACTGGCGCTGCGCAGCGGGGTGTTCAGACGCTGAGCGTCGAGCGGGAGCGTGGCCAGGTCCATCGGGATGCTCAGGTAGGTGGGGCGCCGGTGCGTGGTCGCGGCGAGCAGTACCGCGTCGATCTGCTCGGCGGCGCGGTCGGCGGTCACCGTCTCCTGGTGCACCACCACCTGGGCGAACGCGGTGGAGAAGCGGTCGAAGACGCCGTCCGCCAGCGTGTGGTGGACCTTGCGGCCCTGGGCGACGGTCGCGGTGGAGGGGCTGCCGACGATGTGCACCACCGGCACGTCCTCGGCCGCGCTGCCGGCCACCGCGTTGAAGGCGCTGAGTTCGCCCACCCCGTAGGTGGTCACGAGCGCGGCCAGGCCGCGGGAGCGGGCGTAGGCGTCGGCCGCGTACCCGGCGTTGAGCTCGTTGGGTGAACCGGTCCACTGCAGGTCGGGCACCTTCGTCAGGTGGTCGAGCAGGGTCAGGTTGAAGTCGCCGGGCACACCGAAGAGGTGCCCGACGCCGGCCTGCCGCAGTCGGTGACCCAGGTACTCCGCCAGAGTGATCTGCTCCGTCATCCCAACAACATGAAGGCTGTGCCTCAGAATGCGCAATATGCTGGTTTGAGGTTGAGCATTCTGCTTCATTGGCCGTCGTCGAAAGGATTGGCATTGAGCAAGCTGACACCTGTGGATGCCACCGACGCGCGCATCCTGCTGGCCCTGGACCGCGACCCCCAGGCCACGGTCGTCGCGCTCGCGAACGATCTGCAGCTGGCCCGCAACACCGTGCAGGCCCGGTTGCGGCGGATGAGCGAGAACGGCGCCCTGAGCCGGATCAGCTGCCGGGTCGAGCCCGAGGCCGTGGGGTACCCGCTGCTGGCACTGGTGACGGTGTCGATCAGCCAGCGCATGCGGGGGGAAGCCACCCAGGCCCTGGACTCGCTGCCCGAGGTGGTCGAGCTGCTCGCCACCACCGGCGACGGCGACCTGCTGGCGCGGGTGGTGGCGAAGGACACCGGCGACCTCAACCGGATCACCGAGATGCTCGTCGACATGCCTGGTATCGAGCGCACCAGCACGGCGATCGTGCTGCGGCGGGTGCGGTCGCTGCGGATGGCCCCGCTGCTGGAGCGGCTGACCGGTTCTGCTGGTTCTGCTGGTTCTAGGGAGTGATCCGGGTCCGGTCCAGCGCCGAACCCAGGTCGCGCAGCAGGTCTTCGGTGTCTTCCAGGCCGACCGACAGGCGCAGGTGGCCGTAGCGCAGGAACGGCGGCGGGTAGTTCTCGCTGCCGCCCCGCGCGTCCGGCCCGACGTGCACGATCAGCGACTCGTCGTGGCCCAGGGAGACGGCCGACGTGATCACTCCCAGCTGTGCCACGAACCGGTTCTGGGTAGCGGAGTCACCGGCCAGCGCGAAGGCCATCATGCCCCCGAAACCCCGGCCGCCGAACTGTTCCCGCGCCAGGTCGTGCTGCGGGTGCGACGGCAGGCCGGGATAGGCGACGAACGCGATGCGGGGGTCGTCCGCGAGGAACCCGGCGATCCGTTCGGCCGAGGCCAGATGCTGTTTCAGCCGCAGCGGCAGGGTCACCGAGCCGCGCATGATCATCCACGCGTTGAACGGCGAGATCACGCCGCCCACATCGACCAGGGCGTCGTGGCGGAGGCGGCCGATGGTCTCCGCGTCACCGATCACCGCACCGCCCATGGCGTCGCCGTGGCCGTTGATGTACTTCGTCAGCGAGTGGACGACCAGGTCGGCGCCGTCGGTCAGCGCGCGGTAGAGCGGTGGTGGGGTGAAGGTGGCGTCCACGGTCAGCCGGGCGCCGGCGCTGTGGGCGATCTGCGCCAGCTGCCGGATGCCGGCCACCTTGGTGGTCGGGTTGGCGATGGTCTCGACATGGACGATGCGGGTGTTCGGGCGGATCGCGGCGCGCACGGCGTCCAGGTCGGCGACGTCGACGAAGGTCGCCTCGATGCCGTAGCGATCGGGCAGCAGCTGGGCGAACAGGCGCCACACGGCCTCGTAGGTCACGTCCGAGACCACCACGTGGTCACCGCTCTTCAGCAGTGTGAAGAACACCCCGTGCAGCGCGGCGACCCCGGTGGCGAACACTGCCGCCGCCTCACCACCCTCCATCGCCGCGAGCTTGCGCTCCAGACCGGCCTGGTTGGTGTTGCCGTTGCGCGTGTATAGCGGCCGGTCGGTGGCCGACCAGTTCATCGCCGCCGGGTCGTCGGGCAGCCGGTAGGAGTTCGCCATCACCAGGGGCGTGCGGATCGCCCCACTGCCCCCGTCCACACCGTTGCCGCCGTGCACCGCCCAGGTGCTGTCACCCACACTGGCCGGATCGTGCTTGTCGGGCCGACGTTCGTCGAGATTCTCCATCACCGCACCCTAATGATCACCCTGATGATCAGCGCATCACGTACCGCCGGGCCACCCGGTAGCCGCCCTGCCAGGGCACCGACGCGTCCCTGATCTGGAGTGCGTGGTGATAGTCCCAGCGGGTCGACCCGTCCCAGTGCGCGTCGGTGAGCTCGACGTTGAAGGCGGACGCACCGCTGAGGTCGGCCCCGCGCAGATCGGCGCCGGTCAGGCTCACCGACGAGAGCCGGGCGTCACGCAGGTCGGCGCCGGCCAGGTCGGCGCCCTCCAGGTTCACCGGGTCCTGCCGCGACGACAGGCCCATGGTGATGCCGCGCAGGCGGGCACCCTGCAGCCCGGCGCCGGACAGGTCGGCCCCCGCCAGCGTGGCGCCGCTCAGGTCGGCCTCGCCGAACCGGGCCGCGGTCATCCGGGTCTCGGTCAGGTGCGCGCCGTCCAGGTGGGCGTGCGCCAGGTCGGCGGTGGAGGCCTCGGCCTGTTTCAGATCGGCTCCCGACAGGCGGGCCCAGGTGAGCCGGGCTCCGCGCAGGTCGGTACCGCGCACGGCAGCGTCACCCAGATCGGCGTGGTCGAGGTCGGCATCGTGCAGGTCGGCGTTGCACAGGTCGGCCCCGTGCAGGTGCCCGTCGCGCAGATCGGCGGAGCCGAGCTGGGCGCCCTTGAGATTGGCCCAGGTCAGCACGGTGTGTTCCAGCCGGGCCCCGTGCAGGTCGACCCCGGCCAGGTTCGCTCCCTCGAGGTTCGCGCCGGTCAGGTTCGCACCGTGCAGGTCGGTGCCCCGCAGATCGGTACCCCGCAGGATGCACCGGCTCAGGTCGGCGCCGTCGAGCCGGTAGTCCCGCAGCCGGGTGTGGCGCAGGTCCCGCCCGGCCAGATGATCTTCGGCGTCGCTGTTAGCAACCATGCCAACAGGTTCTGCCTGTCCTGGGGGAGCGGCGACCCGATCAAGGGTGGACGCGCACGGCCCCTGTGCGGGGGCCCGACGGGTCCCTCGGAACGAACCGGGGCGAGCCGGACCACCCGCTCGGCGCAGCTACTCGGACCGGCCCGAGACCACCGGGGACGTGGGACGTGGGATATGGCGACCCCTCACCCCTTGTTCGTGATCATGCAAAACCTCCCCGGCGTTCTAGAACTCTGTGGTCGACAGTTCTAGAGGTCTGGGGAGATTTTGCATGATCACGAAGATAGGAAAGAGCAGGGGCGCCGGCCGTCAGAGGCGCTCGGCCAGCAGGGCCCTCACGACCTTCGGCAGCGGGCGCAGCATCCACCGGGCGAAACGCCACGCCATCTGGGTGAACAGGGTGCCCGCGGTGCCGACGACCAGCCCGGACACGAAGGTCTGCATGGCCACGCGTTCCATCGTGAAGCCGGGCTGCACGTCGGGCCACGACACGATGGTGACGTCGGTGATGAGCACCCGGGGGTAGGCGTCGCTGGACGAGCCGGTCACCAGCCGGGCGGTCAGCAGGTGGTCGCCGGCGCTGCCGTCGGCCAGCGCGATGTAGCGGCCGGAGGCGGGCACCGGGTAGCGCGTGAGGCTGATGAAGACCGGCACGGCGTCGAGCTCGATCAGGATCTGCTCGGTGCCGTCACCACCGTTCACCTCGATGTCGAAGGTGATCAGCCCGTCACCCGGCAGCAGACGCAACACCTTGGCAGACGCGGGAAACCGCCGGTTCAGGTGCAGCTCGACGTCGGTCACCCGGCTGTCGCGGTGCGGGACGGGCAGGGGCCGCTGGGCGCCCATCAGTTGTTGCAGGCCGGCCCGGCGCCCGAGCACCAGCGGCTTCTTGCGGCCCCGGGAATGGTAGTAGGAGGAGAGGTGGCTGACATCGGCGTCGTGCAGGGGCGACCAGCCGTACCCGACACCGCGCGCCGCCTCGCGCACCGAGAGCGCGTACCAGTCCACGGCGTACAGGTGCGCTTCGGAAACTGCCTCGAAGAACGTGGGTTTCAGGGCGAGACCGGCGTACAGGGAGACGTCGACGACGGCCGACATCCCGCCCTTGCGGTGGTAGGGACGCCCGAACACCGACGCGTACGAGTCCACGAACGGGCCCTTGTCGTCGCGGGTGGGGCGGATACGCGGCAGCACCACGTCGATCAGGTCGGCGGCGCCACTGAGCCGGCTGAGCCGGTTCTCCGGGGCGTCGAGCAGCGTCACCTGGCGCGGGGCGCGGCCCAGGGCGGCCGCGGCGTGCACGGCGACGGCGCTGCCGTGACTGTGACCGATGAGGTGGAGCTGGGCCTCGTCCTGATCGGGGTTCTTCAGCGACTGCTGCAGGGCCGCGGCCAGACGCCGGCCGTTGACCTGGGTGGCCTGGCGCGAGCGGTGGGCCATCATCAGGCCCACGTCGGTCGCGGACTCGTCGATCCACGAGTAGTGCAGCACGCAGTGGTCGGGGCCCAGCGCTTCCAGGGCCCCCAGCAGCTCCACGTGGTACGAGCTGAGGGTGCGCCCGACCGGATCGACCAGGCGCGGGTCCCAGGCCGGCAGGGCGGGCACCAGGTCGGTGATGGCGTGCAGCCGCTCCTGCAGCCGGAAGCCGGGCTGCCAGCCGTGCACGAACACGTGGACGTAGCGCTCGGTGATGCTCGACTCCTCGACAGGATGGAACATCACCCCGTCGAAACGGCTCAGCCGACGTAACGGAGTGTCCCACCCTGCTCGCGCAGCGGCACCGAATCCCAAGCGCACGGTCCTACTTTGGCAGTAGTCACGGGTGCCCCGGGGAGGCGGGGGAGCGGCGGCGGTTCACCCGGGCGACGATCTGGGTCACCACCAGCGCGATCACCAGCGCGGCGACCACTCCTTGCCAGGGCTCGGGGAAGATGCTGCCGCCCACGGTGCCCATCGCCCCGTAGACGATCGACCACAGCGCGCAGGCGGGCGCGTTCGCGACCAGGAAGGTGCGCCAGTCGAGCCCGAGGAACGCCGCCGCCAGCAGCACCGGGATGCGCCCGCCCGGTAGCAGTCGTGACACCAGCAGGGTCTGCAGGGGGTTGGCGTTCAGCCGGTCCTCCACCGCGCCCAGGTGCTCCTCGTCGCGCAGCCAGCGCAGCCGGCGGGCCATCGCCCGACCGCCCAGCCGGCAGATCGCGTAGGTGGCCAGGTCGCCCAGGTAGGCCCCGGCCGCCCCCAGCGCCAGCACGACGACCAGCACCCAGGGCTCGTTGTGCCAGGCGAACGCCGCCGAAGCGCTCACGGCGGCCCCGGTCGGCACCACCGGCACGATCGCGCCCAGCGTCACGGTCAGGAACAGGCCGGCCAGGGCGGCCGCGCCCAGACCCGAGGACAGGTCCACGGCATCGGCCGGAGTGACTGCGTGCACGCCCGTGAGGCTCCTGTCCATCCATCTGCATCTGTGCTCAGTTCGGGCCCGTCACCTCGACGTGCCGGGCGGGTCGGCCCAGGAGCATGCTGGCACGGTGTTGGACGAAATGGTTCCCCCGGCGGACGCGGACAGCCCTCTGATCTCCTGGCTGGGTCATTCGACCGTGGTGCTGGAGGCCGGGGGCGCCCGGATCCTGACCGACCCACTCCTGCTCAGACACAACGGGCCGCTGCGCCGTCGAGGCTCCCGACCGTCCTCAATTCTGTGGGAAGAACCCGACGCCGTGCTGCTCAGCCACCTGCACCACGACCACGCCGAACTGCGCTCGCTGCGGCTGGTGGCCCCGGCCCCGGTGCTGACGGCACCGGCGAACGCGGTCTGGCTGCGGGCCAGGGGACTGAACGGGACCGGTCTGGAACCGGAGCAGGCGCACGACGTGCCGGGCACCAAGGCCCAGGTGCGCCTGGTGCGCGCCGAGCACGGGCACCGGCCGATGCCGCACCGTCCCAACGCCGTGAACGGTCATCTGGTCACGGCGCCGGGCCTGTCGGTGTGGCTGGCGGGCGACACCAGCCTGTACGACGGGATGGAGCGTCTGCCCGAGCTGGCCGGCGGCCGGATCGACCTGGCCGTCGTGCCGATCGGGGGCTGGGGGCCGCGGCTGTCGGGCGGTCACATGGACCCCGAACAGGCGGCGCAGGCGTGTGCCCGGGTGGGTGCCCGGGCGGCGGTCCCGGTGCATTGGGGAACGCTGCGCGCACCGGTCGTGGGTCGGTTCCCGCGCGGGTGGATGGACGCGGGTGGGCCCGACTTCGTGCGGGCCCTGGAACGGGTGGCCCCGGACTGCCGCCCGATGGTGCTGGGGCTGGGCGAGCAGGCCGGGATTCCCGTGCTCTAGGGGCCTTGAAATCTCAGCCGGCGGCGCGGTAGGCCTTGCCGGCCTTCGTGGCGGTGCCGTTCGGACGGTACAGGCCGGTCTCGTCCTTGCCGTTGGTCGAGGTCGGGAAGGCGAACCAGGAGTAGTGCTCCACGTAGGAGAGCTTCTGGAGCATGGCCGTGGACTGCTTCACGAACGTCGCCTGGTTGGCGGCCGTCGGGAACTTGCTGCCCGCGCCGAAGTTGATCAGCGAGTACTCGGTGATCCAGATCTTCTTCTTCGGGTACTTCTTGTGCACCCCCTGGATGTACGACTTCAGCTGCTGCGTGGCGTTCTTGCTGTTGAAGTCGGAGCCGTACCAGTGCAGCGTGATGAAATCGACGCGGTAGCCGCGCTTCTTGGCGCCCTTCATGAACTTGTCGAGCCACTGGCCGTTCTGGTCGGCGCCCCAGGCCACGGCCGGGCTGCCCAGACGCATGTTCGTCTTCTCCAGCTTCGGCCACAGGTTCAGGGCCTTGGTCACGCTCATGTTCGACTGCTCGGCCAGGTCCGGCTCGTTGAAGCCCAGGAGGGTGTCGCCGTTCTTCTTCGCCGTGGCCAGATTGGCCGTGGTCACCGAGTCGGCGCCCCAGATCATCGGGACGAAGTCCACGCCCTTCGGTGCCTTCACCCCGTTCGGGGTGGGCGACCAGTTGTAGAACCAGGAGACACCCGAGTTCTTCAGGGACTTGGTGATGCCCTTCTGTTTCCAGAGGGCGGCGCCCTTCTTGACGCTGCCGATGGTGTCCTTCTTCGCTGCAGAGGCTTCGGTCACAGCGGTACCAGAGGACGAGGTGGTCACCTTCGCGGTGTCACCGGAGGACTTGTTCACGGCGGTGGCCGCGGTGGCGGACGCAGTCAGGGCCACGGCCGCGGTGGCCACGAGAGCGGTGGTGCGCTTGGTCAGGGACGGCATGGTGGTCGAGCCTAGGACCCCGCGGAGCCGACCGGAGTAGGACCAAGGTCCTGGTGCCGGTCGTGTGCGGAGATTTCACGCAGGCTTGGACTGGTCTTGAATGTCGGCGTCCGGAAACACTTCCTGGGAGGGTGCCCGGCGCGCACCGCAGCGTTCCAGCCAGCGGACGAGCTGCTGGTGCACGACGTCGGCGCCGTAGAGCAGTTCCTCCCCCTCGACCGAGCGGTCGAGCAGGTCCTCGTCGACGAACCAGCCGGCCGGGTGCACCAGCGCCGCCTGGTTCTGCCAGCCGCCCAGCCCGCCGTGGGAGCCGACGAGTTCCTCGAAGGCGTGCACCTCACCGGTGCGCGGGTGGATCGAGGAGTGCACGTACAGGTCGGGGCAGTTCTTCATGGTGGCCACCCGCAGCAGGTCCTTGACGGCGCGGGGCCCGAACGGGGCCAGGGGGTCCTCTCCCTCCACGTCGTTCTCGAGCAGCAGGCGCACCCCCTTCGGCCCGATCACCAGGGGCCCGCGCACACTGTCGGCCAGCACGAAGCCCACCCCGGGCTCGGTGACCAGACCGGGGATGAGCCCGGGGTGAATCTCGGTGAAGGTCTCCACGGTCACCCGCCCGGGCCGGCGCGGGAACCAGACCAGGCCGAGGTTGCCGGAACCGACGACGACCAGTTCCGGGCGTTCCTCCTCCTCGTCCTCACTGCGCTGGGGTCCGACGAGCACACCGGCCGGGCTGCGGCGGCCGGCCCACCGGGCCTTCGGGCGGGACGCGAGCACGTCACCGAGCAGGGCGTTGACCGGGCCCCAGCCCTCCACGTCACCGGTCTCCTCGACGCTGCGGCCCTGCGGGGCGCCGCAGTACGAGCGCACGGCGGCCTCCAGGGTGCGCCCGGTGAGCTGCCGGAACGTCGAGCCCTGGCTCTGGCCGTGGTCGGAGAGCACCACGAACCGGTAGTCGCGCGGGGCGGCGGCGGCGACCCGCTCCAGCGTGTGCAGCACCAGGTCCAGACCGGTCAGCGCGTCCATCGCCTCACTGCGGGAGACCCCGGCGTGGTGGGCGATCTCGTCGTAGTCGACGAAGTCCACGAAGATCGACGGGGCCCCGGCCATCATGTGCTCGGCGACCAGCGCGACGTTCAGGTCGCGCAGCACCACGTTGGTCAGCCCGCGCAGCGCGACGTACGAGCCCCGGCGGCGGATCCGTGGCTCGATGCCGCGCACCCGCTGCTGGCGGCCCTGGTAGAGCTCCTTGACGATCTCGGCGACCGTCAGCACCAGGGCCCGGGCGAGGACGAACGGGCTGAAGAAGAAGCGGATGTACGCGCTGCCGGGGCCCAGGTCTCCCCGGCGGGCGGCACGGCTCATCACCATCAGGGCGGTCGGGGCGTCACCGCTGAACATGTTGCTGACGCTGACCCCACCGTCGGCCAGCAGACCGCGCCCGTCGGAGAGCCGGGCCTCGATCAGCGCGGCGTCGGCCGGGCGGTTGGCCACGATCAGCCGCCCGGATTCCTTCTCGTACCAGCGGAAGGCCGGGATGCCGTCGTTGCTGCCGTGCAGCAGCGCGGCCTGGCTGGCCGGGGTGGTCGAGGGCACCCGGGCCCACCACGGCATCATCTCGTGACTGCCCGAACGCACCCAGCGCGACAGCGTGGGCAGCACGCCGGAGACGATGCCGTTCTGCAGCAGGGGATAGGGCAGGCCGTCGATCTGCACGATGACGACCCCGGCCGGGTCGTCGTAGCGGTGCTGCCGCCCGGCGCGGCGCCGACGGGACTCCCCGCGCCGGATCAGGTCGGCGACCAGGTAGGAACTGTCGTTGACCCCGACCAGCCACCGGGTGCACGCGGCCAGCAGGGCGGCCAGCAGCAGGGTCTGCGCGACCGCGTCGATCCCGGTGAACACCACCCCCGGCACCACCAGCAGCGCGGTCATGATCAGGACGAGCTGGGCGCTCAGGCCCAGGGCCAGGGCGGTGAAGGCCCCGGCCAGCCCGGCCACCAGGCGCAGGGCCGGTCGCACGAGCGCGTCGAACGCGGCGGTCACCGCGGCCACGGCGAACGCCCACCACCAGTGGTCGATCTCCAGGTCGGCGAGGATCCACGACGACACCAGGAGAGCGGCGGCGTTCGGCACGAGGCCGATCAGGGCGTCGCGCAGGTCCCGGCTGCTGATGTTCAGCCCTTGCGGCATCCGGGCAGGTTACGGGGTTCCCGCCGGGTGTCCGGCGTCACAGGAGGTCGATGAAATATTTGAACCTTCAACTACCTTGATGCTGGTGTGGCTGCCGAACGGGCGGCCCCCGGATCGCAAGGAGCACGACATGACGCACGTCAGCATCATCGGTAACGGCAACATGGGCCCCGTCATCGCCGACCTCGTCACCCGGGGTGACAACACGGTGGAGATCCTGGGCCGCGACGACCGGCCCCGGAGCTCTCCAGCACCCCCACCAGCTAGATTCCTCCCGTCAGACCTGGACGTTGGAGGAAGAAACCCGTGAGCATCCCCCTGGTGATCGACACCGATACCGCGCAGGACGACTGCGTCGCGATCCTGGCCGGCCTTCTCACCGAGGGAGCCGACCTGCGGGCGATCACCATGGTGGCCGGCAACGTCGGCTTCGACCGGCAGGTGCGCAACGCGTACCTGACCCTGAACGCCAGCGACCGACTCGGTGCCGTACCCATCTACCTGGGCTCGCGTCGTCCTCTGGTACGCCCCTGGGTCTCCGCCGAGAACGTGCACGGTGACGGCGCCGGCGGCCTCGACATGGACTTCACCGGTCTGGAGCCCGAGACCGAGCACGCCGTCGACGCTCTGCTGCGCCTGGCCGACGAGGCCGCCGGTGAACTCAGCATCGTGGCCATCGGGCCGCTGACCAACATCGCGCTCGCGGTCGTCAAGCGGCCCGAGTTTGCCCAGCAGGTCAAGCATCTCGTGGTGATGGGCGGCTCGAACAACGCCCGCGGCAACATCACCGCCGCGGCCGAGTTCAATTTCTACGTCGACCCCGAGGCCGCGAAGATCGTGTTCGACGCCGGGTTCCACGTCACCGTCGTGCCCTGGGCGCCTCTCACGTTGCAGCAGGCCGTCTTCGGACGCCCGGTGCTCGACCGCATCGCCGCGATCGGTACCCCGCTGTCGGAGTTCTTCACCCGGGTCTGCTCGTCCACCCTGGCGTTCGACGAGAGCGTCGGCATTCCCGGTACCACGCACCCGGACTCGCTGTCGGTGGCCGTGCTGCTGCGCCCGGACCTGGTGACGAGGTCGGCGCAGTACCACGTCGACATCGAGACCGGCTCCGAGCTGACCCGCGGCTACGCGGCCATGTCGTGGGGCGTGCACGGCCTGACCCCCAACGCCACGGTGGTCGAGGAGATCGACGCGCCCGGCTTCGAGAAGTTCCTCCTGGACATGCTGGCCACGCCGACCACCCCGCCGAGGCCCTTCACCGCCTAGACCCCCCGGATCACGAACGAAGAGCGTGCTTCAGCGCACCAGGGCCGAGCGCACCCCGGGCAGCTCGCGCAACCTCGTCGACAGTTGTGACCGGCTGCCCGGGTGCACGACCTCGTAGGTCTGGTGCCCGGCGCCGTCCTCACCGATGTACGAGGACGACGACTCGATGTCGCAGCCCAGGTCGGCCAGGGCCAGCACCACCCGGGCGACCATGCCCGGGGTGTTCTCGCAGACCAGGTCGATCATCGACATCTGCGAGCCGGCCCGGACCCAGGCCAGCCGGGCGTTGCGGGCCGGGTCCTTGGCCAGGTGGGCCAGGGCCTGGGGGCAGTCGGCGGCGTGCACCACGACGCCGCGCGTGCGCGAGAGCACACCCAGAAGACCCCGCCCGGGCACCGCGTGGCAGCAGCCCGGCCAGGTCAGGCTCACGCCGGTGAGGCCCGGGGCGGTGACGTGCAGGAGCGGCACGCCCGCCGGGGTGGGAGCCGGGCCGGGCGGCAGGTCGTCCTCGAACCCGGATGACCCGGAGGATCCGGCCGGCCGGGCCGGGGCCGGGAGCGTGGGCGGGCCCGGGGCGTGCGGGGTGGAGGTGGCGGCCGCGGTGAGGACCTGCGAGAGGGTCTCCATCTCGATCCGCCCGGCGCCGACCTCTTCGGCCAGGAGGTCGAGGGAGTTCAGGCCGGTGGCCCGCAGCAGCGCGGTCTCGGCCTGGGCCCGGGGCAGTCGCCGGCGCGACAGCAACTGCACCAGGGCGGCCTCACCCGTGGCGCGTTCACTGTCGCGGCGGTGGCGGGTGTGCCAGGCCCGCACGCGCTGGCGGGCGCGGGCGGTGACGGTCCACTCCAGCCAGTCCAGCGACGGGCCGGTGGTGCGGCGGGTGATGATCTCGACCGTGTTGCCACTGATCAGGCGGGTGCTCAGCGGTACCAGGGCGCCGTTGACACGGGCCCCGGAGGTGCGGTCACCGATCTCGGAGTGCACGGCGTAGGCGAAGTCGACGACGGAGGCGCCGGCCGGCAGCGAGATCACGTCACCGCGCGGGGTGAGCACCCAGATCTCCTCGGACGTCAGCTCCCCGGCGACGGCGGAGAGGTATTCGCTGTCGTCGACGTCGTGCCAGTCCAGCACCCGCGACAGCCACTGCGGCTCGACGCCGGTCTCGTGCTTGTAGGCGTGGTGCGCGGCGCTGCCGTGCTCGGCGGCGGTGTGCATCTCGTGTGTGCGCACCTGGACCTCGACCATGCGCCCGTTCAGCAGCACGGTGGTGTGCAGCGAGCGGTAGGCGTTGAACTTCGGGCGGGCGATGTAGTCCTTGAACCGGTCGGGCACGGGTTCCCAGAGCGCGTGCACCAGACCCAGCACCCGGTAGCAGTCCTCCACGTCGTCCACCACGACCCGCACGCCGATCAGGTCGTGCAGGCTCTCCAGGTCCCGGCCGCTGGTGTGCGTCTTGCGGTAGATGCTCCACAGATGCTTGATCCGGCCGGTGATCTCGTGCCGGCCGGAGCTGTTGCCCGAGCCGTTGCCTGAGCTGTTGCCCGAGCCGTCGGCCGCGTCGAGATGTGCTTCCAGGGCGCTCATCGCCTCGTGGAGCGTCTCCTCCAGGTGCGGGCGGTTGATCAGCTCGGCCCGCAGTTCCAGGTACTCGTCCGGGTAGGCGACTGCGAACGCGCGGTCCTCGAGTTCGGCCTTCAGCAGGGCGAAACCCAGCCGGTGGGCGAGCGGCCCGTGGATGGCCAGCGACTCCCGGCCGATCCTCGCCGCCTTCGCCGAGGGCAGGGAGCCGATCGTGCGCAGATTGTGCAGCCGGTCGGCCAGCTTGATGGTGACCACCCGGGGATCGGCGGCCAGGGCCACGAACAGCTTGCGCAGGCGCGCCGCCTCGGTGGTGTCCGGGTCGTCGCCGCGCACCGCGGCCACCTTCGTGGCGCCGTCCACGAGCACGGCCACCTGCGGGCCGAAGGTGGTGCGCACGTCGTCCAGCGTCACCTCGGTGTCCTCGACGGTGTCGTGCAGCACCGCGCCGATCACCGTGGCCGGCTGGGCCCCGAGCCCGGCCACGATCGTGGCGACCGCGAGCGGGTGCGTGATGTACGGCTCGCCGCTGCGGCGGAACTGCCCGTCGTGGGCCCGGATGCCGTAGTCGACGGCCTTCCTCAGGTCGTCCCGGGCGGCCGGGTCCCAGTCCGCGACCGCTCCCTCCAGGCTCACCACGGCCGCGGCGATGTAACGGTCGTCGGTCGCGGGATCGGCAGGCACCCGGGTGCGATCGGCAGGAGACGCGGTGGGGTGAAGCTTTCGCTCCCGCCCTTCGTTCCCCGTGTGACGCACGAGAATCGACAATAGGCGGTAAAGCGGATGCCCGCGCGTCCGGTCGGCGGATGGCGCTCAGGACGGGTGCGCTGTGGGCGCCGGTGCGGCCACTACGGTCTCACCTGCGGATTTGCCGATCAGGACCGCCGCGACGAGCAGGTACCGTCGTCCGGTGGGCAGGCGCATGATCTGACGTCGGGCCGGGCGGGGGCGCGGTTCAGCCGGGTCCGGGGCGCATCATCCAGGCGATGCGGTCCGCTCACTCGGAGCGACGGAACCGGGCCAGTTCGTCGGCCAGCAGGGCCACGTGCAGCGAGACCCGGATGTCGGGGTCGTCGAGGTCCAGGCCCAGCAGCTTCTCCAGGCGGGCCAGCCGGTCGTAGAAGGCGGCCCGGGACAGGTGCAGGGCCGCCGCGGCGCCGGACTTGCTCGCCGGGTGGTCGAGCAGGGCCCGCAGCACCGGGAGCAACGGGGCGGTCCGGCCCCCGGGAGCGGCGTCGTGCTCACGCAGCGGGCCCAGTTCCCGGTCGGTGAACAGGCGCAGGCGGTCGTCGTCGCCCAGCAGCGTGAGCAGGCCGCGCAGGTGCACGTCCTCGAGCCGGTGGACGCCGGTACGCGCCGGGGCGGGGCTCCCGGACGTGCGCACGGGGAGGGAGTCGGCGACCTGGCGGGCCTCCAGCAGGGTGCGGTCGATCGTGGCGGGATCGGGGGAGACCCGCCCGGCGCAGATCAGCACGGCGTGCCGCTGGGCCACCTGACCGGCGATCCGGTCGACGGCCCCCTCGACGTCGGCGCCGCGTGGGATCGAGACGAGAACCTTGATCTCCCGGTCAATCTCGCAGACCAGGGCCGGCGTGCGGGTGGCGTGGGAGGCGCCCACCACCGAGGCGATGATGTCGTCCAGGTCCTGCCGGCCCGCACCCACCAGGGCGGGGCGGAACACCAGCCCGACGAACCGGCGGCGGTCCACCGGCAGTCCGGCCAGTTCGCAGCGTTGCAGCACGTCGTCGGACGGGGGCCCGGTCTGCAGGGTCACCAGCAGCTCGTGGTGACGGCGCCGGGTCAGGTTGTCCCGGTCCCGGTCGTGGAGCCGGTGCAGGGCCAGCGACGCGGCGGCCCGCTCCGCGACGGCGACGAGCCGTTGCGACGGTGGGGCGGGGGAGCCGATCACCAGGCGCCCCCACGAGCGGTCCCGGGTGCCCAGGCGGGTCACCAGCCAGCCGTTGTCCTCGTGCCAGCCGGTGCGCCCGGTGATCGTGACCCGGGACGAGCGGGCCTGCCAGCCCTCCAGGAAGGTGTGGGAACCGTCGGGACCGGGCAGGAAGTCCAGAGGCCGGTGCTGCTCGTTCTCCAGCACGACCGGTGCGGTGGCCAGCGTGCGCACGGCCTCCAGCACCTCCAGGTGCCCGGCCTCGCCGAAGCTCAGCTCGGTGAACGTCTCGTGCACCCGTTCGGCGTCGCGCAGCTCGGCGACCTGCCGGTCCACCACCAGCTCGCCGACGGTCTGGATCACGGCCGCGAAGCGGGTCTCGTGGGTGAGCGCCACCAGCGGCAGGCCCAGGTCCTCGCACGCACCGACCAGGGCGGCCGGCAGCCGGTCCTGCCAGCGTCGTCCGTACTCGACCATGATCCCCGCGCACTCGGCCTCGGCCAGACTGCGGGCGAACCGGCGCAGCGCCGCCTCGTCGATGTCGTCCGGCAGCCCGACCCCGGTGGTCAGCACCAGGTCACCCGGCCGCAGGAGCGGGGCGATGTCGGCCAGTTCGGTGGCGTGCACCCAGCGCAGAGGCCGGTCCAGCCCGTCGCGGCCGGCCAGCACCACTGGGCCGCCCTGGCGGACGATGGGCAGGCGCAGCACGTCGGCGACGGTCAGGAGCGCCGTCGGGCCGGCCGGGGGACGAGGGTGGAGCACACCTGACAGTCTGCCTGAGCCGGGTCCCGTCGACCGTCGGTGTGTCGTGCCGGGCCTCACGGTGGGTAATGCCCCGCCGCCGGAGTCTGCACCGAACGGGTCGGGGTGCCGTCGGGACGTGAGGTATGCGCCGGGCCGGTCGAAGATGGATCATGACCACGCGGGCAGGGCTGAGCAGCGGGACGACGGGTCTGGCCGCAGCCGTGTGCCTCACGCTGATCGTGGCCCTGGCCTTCATCGATCCGGCGACCGGGGCGGCCATGGTGGTCTACGCCGGCGCCGTGGCCTGCTCGGCCGCCTTTCTGGTCCTGGCCGTACGGGGCATGCCCGCCCGTCTCCGGCGTCCCTGGTACTTCCTGCTGACCATGCAGGTTCTCGCCCTGGCGGGGGAGATCTATTCGGCCGTCCTGACGTTCCGGGGCCTGGAGGTCTGGTCGCTGCCGGTGGATGTGCTCTACACCAGCTCGTACGTAATGACGGCCTGCGGGGTGATCGCCCTGGACCGGCAGCGCAACCACCGGCCCCCGTTCGGCGGGATGCTCGACGCCGCCGTGGTCACGGCCGCGGCAGCAGTGCTTTCACTGGTATTCGTCGTGCTGCCGTTGCTCACCGACACCTCTCAGGGCATCGCCTCCCGGGTCAGCGGCAGCGTCTACCCGCTGATCGACGTGCTGCTGGTGTTCCTGGTGGCCCGGCTGCTGATCGCCAGTCCGAACCGCTCGGCCGTGGCCTACTGGGTGGTGGCAGGGATCGTCTGCTCGCTGACGGCCGACGTCGCCCTGAACGTCAGGGTGCTGAGCGGCGACTACGCGTTCCCCGGCTGGATGAGCATGGCCTGGGCCGGCTTCTTCCTGCTGGTGGCGTGCGGGGCCGTGAGTGCCGGTCGCGAGGGTGAGGTGTCCCGGGCCCCGGTCGTGCAGGGCGTGGGGCTGACGATGACCCGGCTGGCGGTGCTGGCGTTCTCGGCGAGCCTGCCCCTGGCCGTGCTCATCGTGAGGGCCTCGGTCGGTGAGTACGAGGGGGCCGTGCTGCTCGGGATCGGCTCACTGGTGTTGCTGGCCATGGTGGTGGTGCGGATCTGGACGTTGCTGCAGCAACTGCGTCACCAGTCCGACGAGATGTCCCGGATGGCCCGCACCGACCCGCTCACCGGGGTGGCCAACCGCCGCTCGTGGGACTTCGAGCTGGCCCGGGCCATGGCGCTGGCGCGCAGCTCGGGAGCGGTGCTGCTGGTGGCGCTGCTCGACCTCGACCACTTCAAGAAGTACAACGACGCGTTCGGGCACCAGGCGGGCGACGACCTGCTGCGCGAGGCGGCCCGGGCCTGGAGCCTCGGGGTCGGGCCACAGGGGCGGATCGCCCGGTGGGGTGGTGAGGAGTTCGCCGTCGCCCTGCGCTGCCCCGGGGTCGAGGCCGGGCTGCACACGCTCGACGAGTTGCGTCGCCTGGTGCCGTTCGGTCAGACCTGCTCCATCGGGGTGGCCCGCTGGAACGGTACCCAGGACCCGGCCGGGCTGCTGCGCACCGTGGACGTGGCGCTCTACGAGGCCAAGGACTCGGGGCGAAACCGCACCGTACTGGCCCCGGACGACGTTGTGTCCAGGAATTAACACGACCGCCGACGGATTGTCGGCGGCGATCAAGGGCCCGGCGTTGCAGCATGCTGAACCATGAGCGCAAACATCACGCACTGGGTCGACGGGGCCGAGTTCGCCGGGACCTCACAGCTGTGGGCCGACGTCACCAACCCCGCCACCGGCAAGGTCAGTGGACGCGTGGCCCTGGCGAGCGAACGGGACGCCCAGTTCGTGATCGCCGCCGCGGCCCGGGCGCAGGAGGCCTGGGGCGACACCTCCCTGGCCCGGCGCACGCAGGTGCTGTTCGCCTTCCGGGAACTGCTGAACGCCCGCAAGAGCGAACTGGCCGCCATCATCACCGCCGAGCACGGCAAGGTCCTCTCCGACGCGATGGGTGAGATCGCCCGGGGTCTGGAGGTGGTCGAGTTCGCCTGCGGCATCAACCATCTGCTCAAGGGCGGCCACACCGAGAACGCCTCCACCGGTGTCGACGTGCACTCCAAGCGCGCGCCCCTGGGTGTCGTGGGCGTGATCAGCCCGTTCAACTTCCCGGCCATGGTGCCCATGTGGTTCTTCCCGGTGGCCATCGCCGCCGGCAACGCCGTCGTCCTCAAACCCAGTGAGAAAGACCCCAGCGCCTCGATCTGGCTGGCTCAGCTGTGGAAGGAGGCCGGTCTGCCCGACGGCGTGTTCAACGTGCTGCAGGGGGACAAGGTCGCCGTCGACGCGCTGCTGACCTCGCCGGACATCCAGGCGATCAGCTTCGTCGGCTCCACCCCGATCGCCTCGTACGTCTACGAGACGGCCTCGCGGCACGGCAAGCGGGTGCAGGCCCTGGGCGGTGCCAAGAACCACATGGTGGTACTGCCCGACGCCGACCTCGATCTGGCTGCCGACGCCGCCGTCAGCGCCGGCTACGGCAGCGCCGGCGAGCGCTGCATGGCCATCAGCGTGCTCGTGGCCGTGGAGTCGATTGCGGACGACCTGGTCGCCCGGGTCGCGGAGCGGACCCGCACGCTGCTGATCGGTGACGGGGGCCGCGAGGCGACCGCGGGCCACGACCGGGAGGCCGACATGGGCCCGATCGTCACCCGCGCCGGCCGCGACCGGATCGCCGGTCTCATCGCCTCCGGCGAGAGCTCCGGGGCCAAGCTGGTCATCGACGGCCGTGAGGTGCAGGCGCGCGGCGGCGCCGACGGATTCTGGCTCGGGCCCACGCTCTTCGACAATGTGAAGCCCGACATGGAGATCTACACCGAGGAGATCTTCGGCCCGGTCCTGTCCGTGGTGCGGGTGGCGTCCTACGCCGAGGCGGTAGAGTTGATCAACGACAACGCCTACGGCAACGGCACCGCGATCTTCACCAACGACGGTGGCGCGGCCCGCCGTTTCGAGAAGGACGTGAACGTCGGGATGATCGGCGTCAACGTGCCGGTTCCGGTTCCGGTGGCGTACTACTCGTTCGGCGGCTGGAAGCGCTCGTTGTTCGGCGACACCCACGCGCACGGCACCGAGGGTGTGCACTTCTTCACCCGTGGCAAAGTCGTCACCACCCGCTGGATCGACCCGGCCAACCGGCCCTCCGGTGGTCTCCAGCTCGGCTTCCCGCAGAACGACTGAGGAGTTCCCCGACGATGTCAGATCTTGACGGTACCCAGGACCCGCAGCGGGCCTACGATCTCGACCGCGCCCACGTCTTCCACTCCTGGTCGGCGCAGGGCTCGCTGAACCCCATGGTCATCACCAAGGCCGAGGGCCCCTACATCTGGGACGGCGAAGGAAAGCGTCTGCTGGACTTCACCTCCCAGCTGGTCTACACCAACCTCGGCCACCAGCACCCGCGGATCGTGGCCGCGATCCAGGAACAGGCCGCGACGCTGTGTACGGTCGCGCCCGCCTACGTCAACGGTGCCCGCTCGGAGGCCGCGCGGCTGATCACCTCGCACACCCCGGGTGACCTGAACCACGTGTTCTTCACCAACGGCGGCGCCGACGCCAACGAGCACGCGATCCGGATGGCCCGGCTGCACACCGGCAAGCACAAGGTGCTTTCCACCTACCGCTCCTACCACGGTGGCACGCACCTGGCCGTGAACGTGACCGGTGACCCGCGGCGCTGGGCGAGCGACAACGGATCGTCCGGCACGGTGCACTTCTTCGGCCCGTTCCTGTACCGCAGTGTCTTCTCGGCGACCACGCCGGAGGAGGAGTCGCAGCGCGCGCTCGCCCACCTGGAGCAGGTGATCACTCTGGAGGGTGCCTCCACGATCGCCGCGATCGTGCTGGAGTCGATCCCCGGCACCGCCGGCATCATGGTCCCGCCGCCCGGCTACCTGGCCGGCGTGCGGGAGCTCTGCGACCGGTACGGCATCGTGTTCATCGCCGACGAGGTGATGTCCGGTTTCGGCCGCTCCGGGAAGTGGTTCGCGATCGACCACGCCGGTGTCGTGCCCGATCTGCTGACCTTCGCCAAGGGGGTCAACTCCGGGTACGTGCCGCTGGGCGGCGTCGCCATCAGTGACGCGATCTACGCGACCTTCTCCGAGCGCGTCTACCCCGGCGGGCTGACCTACTCGGGTCACCCGCTCGCCTGCGCGGCGGCGGTGGCGACGATCCGCACGATGGAGGACGAGGCGACCGTCGCCGCCGCGGCCCGGCTGGGCGAGGACGTGATCGGGCCCGCGCTGCGGGAACTCGCCGCCACCCACGACTGGATCGGCGAGGTCCGCGGCACCGGGGCCTTCTGGGCCCTGGAACTGGTGGCCGACCGCGAGACCCGGGAACCCCTGGCCCCGTACGGGGGCAGCAGTCCGGCGATGGCGGCGGTGCTGGCGGCGTGCCGGGAGCAGGGTCTGCTGCCGTTCGCCAACTACAACCGTATCCACGTGGTGCCGCCGCTGAACATCACGGACGACCAGGCCCGGGAGGGTCTGGCCGCCCTCGACGCAGCCCTGACCCAGGCCCGCGCCGCACTCTGATCGCACGTCGGCCCGGTCCGGACCTGCACGTCCGGACCGGGCCGAGGTGTTCCTCCGAACCCCCTTCGAACGGATATCCACCCGATGCCCGACCGCGCTGCTGATCTTGTCTTCGTCAACGGGCCCACCGAGCTGGCCGTGACCAGGGGTCGCATCAGTGCGGTCGGCGCCGGCGCGGCCGGGACGGCCGGTCCCGGGACCGAGGTGGTCGACCTGGCCGGGCGCCGGCTGTTGCCCGGGTTTCAGGACGCGCACGTGCACGCGGTCTTCGGCGGGCTCGAGCTGGGCCAGTGCGACCTGTCCGGCACCACCGACCTGGGGGAGTACCGCCGCCGGATCGGGGAGTATGCCGCCGCTCACCCCGAGCGCGAGTGGATCCTGGGGGGCGGCTGGTCGATGGAGAGTTTCCCGGGCGGGGTGCCCACCGCGAGGATGCTGGACGACGTGGTGGCGGACCGGCCGGTGTTCCTCTACAACCGCGACCACCACGGTGCCTGGGTGAACTCGCAGGCCCTGGGCCGGGCCGGTATCACCCGCGAGAGCGTCGATCCGGCGGACGGGGTGATCAACCGGGACGCGGACGGTCATCCGGTCGGGTGCCTGCAGGAGGGGGCGGTCGCGCTCGTCGCCGACCTCGCCCCGAAGGCGTCGGCCCAGGACCGGCTGGACGCCCTGCTGCGCGCCCAGAAGCTGTTCCACTCCCTGGGGATCACGGCCTGGCAGGACGCGATGCTCTGCGCCACGAACGGCTACCCCGACGTCTCCGACGCCTACCGGACCGCCGCGCTCGACGGCTCGCTGACGTCGTCCGTGGTCGGCGCTCTGTGGTGGGACCGTGACCGTGGCGCCGAGCAGATCCCCGAACTCGTGGCCAAGCGCGACCATTTCAGCGTGGGCCGGCTGACGACGTCCACCGTCAAGATCATGCAGGACGGGGTGGCCGAGAACTTCACCGCCGGAATGACCGTCCCCTACCGCGACTCCTGCGGCTGCGCGACCGGCAACAGCGGGCTGAGCTTCGTCGACCCGGCGGCCCTGCGCGAATACGTCACCGCGCTGGACGCTCTCGACTTCCAGGTGCACGTGCACGCCCTCGGTGACCGGGCCGTGCGGGAGGCCCTCGACGCGATCGAGACCGCCCGCCAGGCCCACGGATTCCGTGACACCCGGCCCCATCTCGCGCACCTGCAGGTCGTGCACCCGGACGACGTGAAGCGTTTCGCCCAGCTGGGGGTCACGGCCAACCTCCAGCCGCTGTGGGCCGCCCACGAGCCGCAGATGGACGAGCTCACCATCCCCTTCCTGGGTGGCGACCTGGCCGACCACCAGTACCCTTTCGGCGACCTGCACCGGTCCGGCGTGCGACTGGCGGCGGGCAGCGACTGGCCGGTCAGCAGCCCCGACCCGCTGGCCGGAATCCACACCGCCGTCAACCGGCAGGTCCACGGCCACCCCTCACCGCCGTTCCGGCCGTCCCAGAGCCTCGACCTGGTCACCGCCGTCGAGGCGTACACCGCGGGCAGCGCCTACGTGAACCACCTCGACGACACCGGCGCCCTGACGGTGGGCCACCGCGCCGACCTGGTGGTGCTCGACCGTGACCCGTTCGCCGGCCCGCCGCAGGAGATCGGTGCGGCGGCGGTGGATCTCACCTTCGTCGACGGTGCCGAGGTGTACCGGTCCGGATCTGCTTCCTGACGGCCGGTCGGCCTCAGATCACCTCGGGTGCCGGGCTTTCCGAGGTCCGGGCGGCCCTGGCGTACTCGTAGAGGTCGTCCAGGGAGGACAGTCCCGCGGCCTCGAGCACCAGCTGGTGCACGTCCGGGCACTGTTCGCGGGTGCGGGTGTCGAACTGGGCGTCGGCGAAGCTGCCGGCCTCGCCGACGCCGGTGGCCGCGATCGGCCGGGCCCAGAAGATGCCGAGGTTGCGGGCCGTCTGCTCCGGTGTGTAGCTGTGCGGGATGCTGATCATCTGCACCGGCAGCACCTCGCAGGCCACGTGCCCGATCCCGGCGACGCCGACGGTCGTGGCCATGTCGTACAGCACGTCGTTGGTGCGGTCGATCAGGTCGGCGTAGGCGGTCAGGGCCACCGGGCGGTCGTCCTCCACCGCCGGCCAGATCTTCGTCATCGTGGTCTCGATGTCGTCGAGCTCGGCCGTCCACGCGGCGTCCTGGTCGGGGTCCACGTCCCAGGTGCTGCTGACCGTGGGCACGGGGCCGCTGCCGAACGCCGAATGGGGTTCCGAGGTCACCGGGGCGCTCGTGCACGCGGCCAGCAGGAGCCCGGCCAGCGGCACGGCCGCCGTCGTTCCCAGCACCGAGAGCCTCATTGTTCCTTTCGGTCGCCCGGCGTGACGTGACCCGGGCCGCGCAGTCGACGTGGTGAAGGTTGTCCAGGCTACCGAGACCGATGGCCGTCGGCATGTCCCACCGGTCAGGGCTCCGGTGCCCGGCCGGACGCGCTGCGTCTCGGTCGCTCCCTGGCGCGGTGACCGGGAAGGTCGGCCACCTTCTTGTTCGTGATCAGGCAAAGTTTCCCCGGGGTGACTTTGCCTGATCACGAACGAAGGAACGCGAGGGCGACCGGCGAACGTCGGTGATCACCGCACCGGGCCCCAGATGTGACTGGACATCACCGCGATCGCCGGGGACGGACGTCCTCAATCGGTCAGTGGTCATTGACGTGACCGAATTGTCGGGTAAAGCTGACACCGCACCATCTGAAACGATTCAGCACGTGTCGGAGGAGACCCAAGGATGAGTCCCCGCACCAAACGCCTGCTCCAGGTCGCTCTGGCCGCCTCCTGTACCGCCGGGCTGATGCTCGGCGGCCCGGCGGCCGGCGCGACGACCACGAAGAACACCACGACCACGAAGAACACCACGACCACCACGACCACCACCCGGACCTCGGACCGGGAAGTCGCCGCCCAGCTCGAGAAGCTCGATCGGGGCCTGACCGCGGCCACGACCAGCGAGGGGGTTTTCCTCAGCTGGCGCCTCCTGAAGGCCGAGGCCACCGGATCGAGCGGGACCGGCCTGACCGGAACCGACTTCAACGTCTACCGGGGCGGGAAGAAACTCGCGACGGTGACCGGCAGCACGAACTACCTGGACAAGGCCGGTGACCCGAAGGCCACGTACCGGGTGGTGCCGGTGCGCAAGGGCCAGGAGTTCGGTAGCTCTGCCCGGGTGAAGCCCTGGGCGGGTAGCCACTACGACCTGCCGCTGCGTAAGCCCGCCGACGGCGTCACCCCGGCCGGCGAGGCGTACACCTACTCGGCGAACGACATGAGTGTCGGCGACGTGGACGGTGACGGGCAGTACGAGTACGTGGTGAAGTGGGATCCGTCCAACTCCAAAGACGTCTCCCAGGTGGGGTACACGGGCAACGTGTACATCGACACCTACGAGCTCGACGGCACCCTTCGGCACCGCATCGACCTGGGTGTGAACATCCGCGCGGGGGCGCACTACACACAGTTCCTGGTCTACGACTTCGACGGTGACGGCCGCTCGGAGCTGATGTTCAAGACCGCCCCCGGCACGAAGATCACCCGGTATGACAAGGCCGGGAAAGTCCTCTCGCAGAAATACGTCACGCTGCCCCAGGCCGATGTGAAGGCCGGTTACGCCAACACCGACGACTACCGGCTCAGTGCCGCGGGGTACTACGACCACATGGTGGCGATGTTCCGGGGCTGGAGTGACCGGAAGGAGGTGAAGAGCGGGCAGTGGCCGGCCACCCTCGAAGAGGCCTTCGGCATCGAGCAGCAGTACGACTACCCGCTGAGTCAGGCCGATGCCCAGAAGCTCACCGACTACTTCATGGACGTCTACGCACCCGCGCGTAGCACGCGTAACAACCTGCGGGCCTTCGCCGGGTTCATCGTCGACGGGCCGGAGTACCTGACCGTGTTCGACGGAGCCACGGGCCAGGAGCTCGAGACCACGCACTACAAGCCCGGGCGTACGGACGACGGACTCCTGTGGGGCGACTACGCGATGGCCCGCATCGAGCCGGGTAACCGGGTGGACCGATTCCTCGGCGGGGTGGCCTATCTCGACGGGAAGACCCCCTCGGCGGTCTTCGCCCGGGGCTATTACACCCGCACGACGCTGGTCGCCTACGGCTGGAACGGCCGGAAGCTCACCGAGAACTGGTACGTCGACAGCGGGTGGACCCCGATGACGAACCCGTTCAACGACTCACCGCACGGGCGCGACGGCACCAGCCCGGAGTACGGGAAGATCACCACGCAGGGCTTCCACTCGCTGAGCGCGGCCGACGTGGACGGTGACGGCAAGCAGGAGATCGTCTACGGCAGTGCGACGATCGACGACGACGGCAGCGTGCTCCACTCGTCCTTCGACACCCTGCCGGCCGGAAGTTCCGCCCCGGGCACGAGCGCCCGGCTCGGGCACGGCGACGCCATGCACGTCACCGACATCGACCCGTCCCGTCCCGGCCTGGAGATCTTCACCGTGCACGAGGGCGCCACGTCGGCGCCCTACGGGATGGCGATGAGGGACGCGGCGAGCGGCGAGGTGCTCTTCGGCACCTATTCGGGGGCGGACACCGGTCGCGGCATGATCGGCGACGTGCTGCCCGATCACCCGGGTCTGGAGAACTGGGCCAGCATGCCCGGCGGATCCGGTGCCCTGGGCCTGCACTCGGCGCAGGGCGATCTGCTCACCGGCACCAGCCCGGGCACGAACCAGAGCATCCGCTGGTCGGGCGACCTGACCACGCAGATCCTGAGCGGTTCCGGCGACGTCACCCCGACGATCGGCGACTGGTCGCGCGGCACGCTACTGACCGCCGAGGGCACGCGGGCCAACAACGGCACCAAGGGCACGGCGAGCCTGGTCGCGGACGTGTTCGGCGACTGGCGGGAGGAACTACTGGTCCGCACGGCCGACAGTTCCGCGATCCGGGTGTACCTGAGCACCGAGCTGACGAACCACAAGCTCTACACCCTGATGCAAGACCCGCAGTACCGCGTCGAGGTGGCCCGGCAGCAGACCACCTACAACCAGCCCTCGTACCCGAGCTTCTACCTGGCCTCGGACACGGACTGGTCCACGGTGCCCCGCTAACCCCCCCCAAACCACCACCCCTTGTTGTGATCATGCAAAACCTCCCCGGAGTTCTAGAACTGTGAGAGCTAGAGTTCTAGAACGCTGGGGAGGTTTTGCATGATCACGGAAGAATGGGTGGGTGGTGCTTCGCAGCGCCCCAGCCTCAGCCCTAGACGCCTTCGCCGAGCTTGCGCTCGCGCTCCTTCAGGCTCTCCTCCCACTTGCGCAGGGCCTCTTCGTGCTCGCGGTCGACGCGTTCGGTGTCGCGGCGTAGTTGCTCGTCGATGGCGGCCGCATCGTGCCGGTCAGCACCCGGGCGCTCGTACTCGGGGAAACCGGCCGTGGCCGTCGAACGCCACGGCACCGGGTTGCCCGCCTGCGACGGCCAGGTGCGGCCCGCCACCAGCCAGGCGATCGAGCCGATCAGCGGCAGGAACACGATGAGCAGGATCCACAGCGGTTTGGGCAGGTTCCGCACCAGGGTCGAGTCGGTCTGGATGCAGTCGATGAGGCAGAAGATGAGCAGCCCCAGCTCGATGAGCACCGGCAGGAACCGCACCATCAGAATCTCCTAGGTCAAGGCACGAAGTGTCACCAGCTGCCGGATCGTAGCGCCCTCACCGCCGCCGGGCATTGACTTTTTGATCACCTTTGAACCCTTAGGATTCGAGCATGCCTGGGCAAGCGCTTTCCCACCCGCCCCAACTCGTCGACGGTGCGCGCCCGGTGCGGTCGCTGCTGCGTCTCCTGGCCCGCAGACCCGGACGAATGGCCCTGGCGCTGGGCGCTTTCACGGTCAAGGAGATCCCGATGTGGATGCTGCCGGTGATCACCGCCGGGATCATCGACACGGTCTCGCAACACGGGGAGATCAGCACGGTGGTGGGCTGGCTGGTACTGGCCTGCGTGCTGCTGGCGCAGAACTACCCCCACCACCTCGTCTACACGCACAACTTCATGATGGTCGTGCGGGACACCGGCGCGCAGCTGCGCAATGTGCTCGCCGCCCGGTTGCAGGTGCTCTCGATCGGCTTTCATGCCCGCTCCACCAGTGCCGTCGTGCAGAACAAGGTGGTGCGCGACGTGGAGAACATCGAGCTGATGCTGCAGCAGGTGGCTCACCCGCTGCTGTCGGCCGTGATGGTCGTGACCGGTGCCACCGTGATGACCGCGGTCGTGGTGCCGCAGTTCCTGCCGGTCTACCTGCTGACCGTGCCGATGGCCCTGCTCGTGCGGCACACGGCGGCCCGCCGCTCGCGGGTCCGCAACGAGCAGTTCCGCCTCGAGATGGAGGGCCTGGCCGCCCGGGTGGGGGAGATGGCCTCGCTGATCCCGGTGACCCGGGCACACGGCCTGGAGCAGACCGCGACCGACCGGGTCGCGACCGGTGTGGACCGGGTGCGCACCCAGGCGCTGAAGCTGGACATGCTGAACGGGCACACCGCGTCGATGTCCTGGGTGGCCATGCAGTTCCTCGGGGTGGGCTGCCTGGCCCTCGCCGCCCTGGCCGCCCTGACCGGCACCCTTCCCGTCGGCCCGGGCGACGTCGTCCTTCTGTCCACGTACTTCACCCTGCTCACCCAAGGGCTGATCCAGCTGCTGGGCCTGCTGCCGGTCGCGGCCCGGGGCGTGGAGTCGGTGCGCTCGATCGCCGAGGTGCTGGCCGAGTCCGACCTGGAACTGAACGAGGGGAAACGGCCGGTGACGGCGGTGACCGGAGCCTTGCAACTGCACCACGTGACGCACCGCCATCCGGACGCGAAGGCCGACTCCCTGCACGGCATCGACCTGGTGGTCCGGCCGGGCGAGACCGTGGCGTTCGTCGGGCCCTCGGGCGCCGGCAAGTCGACCGTGCTGAACCTGGTGCTCGGCTTCATCCGGCCCACCCGCGGGCAGATCCTGCTCGACGGGGTCGACATGCAGGAGCTCGACCTACGCGCGGTGCGGCGTTTCGTGTCGGTCGTGCCGCAGGAGCCGGTGCTGTTCGAGGGCAGCATCCGCGACAACGTCACCTACGGGCTCGGCGACGTGCCCGACGAGCGGGTGCACGCGGCATTACGCGACGCCCAGGCCCTCGACATCGTCGAGTCGTCGCCGCAGGGCTGGGACACCGTGGTGGGCGAGCGGGGAGCCCGGCTGTCCGGCGGGCAGCGCCAGCGCATCGCCATTGCCCGGGCGCTGATCCGTGAGCCCCGCATCCTGCTGCTCGACGAGGCGACCAGTGCGCTCGACCCGGAGTCCGAGGTCAAGGTGAAACAGGCCCTGTCGCGGCTGATGGGCGGCTGCACCACGCTGGTCGTGGCGCACCGCCTGTCCACCATCCGCCAGGCCGATCGCATCGTGGTGCTGGAACACGGTGCCATGGCCGAGATCGGCGGTCACGACGAGCTTCTCGCTCGCGGCGGCCGGTACGCGGCCCTGCATCACGCCCAGGCCGGCTAATCGCGCCGGGCCGGGGTGACCAGCCCTGCCTCGTAGGCGAACACCACCAGCTGGGCCCGGTCCCGCGCCCCGGTCTTCATCATCGCCCGGTTCACATGGGTCTTCGCGGTGGCCGGGCTGATGAACAGGCGCATCGCGATGTCCTGGTTGGAGAGACCGGCCCCGACCAGGGTGGTGATCTCCTTCTCCCGCTCGGTCAGGGCGACCAGGGCCTGGGTACTGACCTCGGTGGTGATCTGCGGCTGCTCCAGGAACCGGCCGATCAGCGCGGTGGTCGCCGATGGGGAGAGCAGCGACTCACCGGCCGCGACGGTGCGCACGGCGGCGATGAGTTCCTCCGGGGAAGCGCCCTTCCCGAGGAATCCGCTGGCCCCGGCCTGCAGGGCGCGCACCACCAGGTCGTCGGTCTCGAAGGTGGTGAGCACGAGAATACGTACCCCGGCCAGGTTCTCGTCGGCGGTGATGTGCCGGGTGGCCTCGATGCCGTCCATGTCCGGCATCCGGATGTCCATGACCACCACGTCGGCGCGCGTGCTCCGGGCGAGTTCGACCGCCTCGCGCCCGGTTCCGCCCTCCCCGACGAGGTCGATGTCCGGCGTGGCGCGGAACAGCAGGCCCAGGGTGGAGCGCAGCAGCGCCTGGTCGTCGACGAGAAGGACGCGGATGCTCATGCCGGGGGCTCCTGCGGGGTATGGAGGGGAATGGCAGCGCGCACGTCGAATCCTCCGGACGGGGTGGGACCGGCGGACAGCGATCCGCCGGCGGTGACGGCCCGCTCGCGCATGCCGATGAGGCCGTGGCGGGTGCCCGGCCCCTGGAAACCCGGGGTGTGGCCCACCGGATTCGTGATGATCAGGGCCAGGTTGCGCCGCTGCCAGTGCAGGCCGATGTCGACCGGGGCGCCGGGGGCGTGCTTGGTGGCGTTGGTGACCGCTTCCTGAATGATCCGGTACACGGCGAGGTCCTGGCCCGCGGGCAGCTTCACCGGTTCACCGGTGGTCAGCAGCGAGACCGCAGTGCCCGCGGACCGGAAACCGTCGAGCAGCTCGCTGAGCTGATCCGTGCCGGGGGTGGGCCGGAGGGCATCCCCGTCGGAGGAGTCCCGCAGCATCCCCACCGTCGCCCGCAGCTCGTCCAGCGCCTGCCGGGTGTTGCCCGCGATGTCCTGCAGCGCGTCGGAGGCGGCCGCCGGATCGGTGCGCAGCAGGTAGTCGGCCACCCCGGCCTGGGCGTTCACCAGGGTCAGATGATGGGCCAGCACGTCGTGCAGGTCCTGGGCGATCCGGATGCGCTCGGCGATCACCTCCCCGCGGATCTGCGCCAGCCGGTCGTGCTCGTCACGGGCCAGGCGCTCGCGGCGGTTGCTGAGCAGCACGCCGGCGCCGACGGCCATCAGCACCAGGTCGAACGCCACGAAGCTGGTGGCCAGCAGCACCCGGCCGTGCACGGTGACGCCGACGGCGAGCAGCGCGACCGCCGACACCACCGCGGGGGCCCAGCCCCGGCGTCCCGGGACCCGGACCGCCAGGGTGAAGGCGGCCGCCATCGTGGCCAGAGGCACCGGCTGGAACGCACCCATCGCCACATTGGCGGTCGGGTCGGGCGGCACCGAGACCCCGATCGCGATGTGCAGGACCTCCACGACCGCCACGACCGCCAGCACCGCCCGGGGGTGGCGCCGGCGCAGGAGTAGGGGCAGCCACGACACGATGACGAACGCGGTCAGCTCCGGACCCGGATAGTCCCGACCGCTCTCGCGCACCGTCGCGGTCACGAACATGCCCAGCAGGTAGAGCACGTCGAACGCGGGCCAGGCCCCGGAGAACGTTCTCTCCCGGGCCTGGCCACCGGCCGTCACGGCCTCTCCCACGTCATCTCGTTCCCGTCGTCGTACCGGAGTTTCCGCTGTAGCTGTATACCGGCTCCGGCTCGCTCGCGGGAGCCGGAGGCTCGGCGTTCTCCAGCGCCAGCCGCGGCGTGATCGCGTCCAGCGGCTTCGGGTAGTACCAGGTGGCCCGCCCGATCAGCGTCATCAGCGCCGGCATCAGCGTCAGCCGGATCACGAACGCGTCGACCACCACCGAGATCGCCATGCCCAGCCCGATCGCCGACACGATGCGCTGGCCGCTGAACGCGAACGACGCGAACACCGCCAGCATGATCGTGGCCGCGGCGACGATCACGCCCGCGCTCTCGGCCAGACCCTCGCGCACCGCGCTGCGGTTGTCGCCGCTGCGGTGGAAGTGCTCGTGCATCGAGCTGACCAGGAACACCTGGTAGTCCATCGAGAGGCCGAAGATCACGCCGGCGATCAGCACCGGCACCAGGTAGAGGATCGGAGCGCCCTCGCCGACCCCGAGAAGTTCACTGCCCCAGCCGAACTGGAACACGGCTGTGATCACGCCGAGGCCCACGCAGATCGTGGCCAGGTTGGTGACGGCACCCAGGAACGGCACCAGCAGACTGCGGAAGGCCAGCACCAGCAACAAGAACCCGAGCAGGGCGACGAGCACCAGGTAGAGCGGCAGCTTGTCCATGATCGCGTCGGACAGGTCGATGTTCGTGGCGGTGGTACCGCCGACATACACGCTGACCCCGCTGTCCGGGATCACGCTGTCGCGCAGCGTGTGCACCAGGTCGGAGGTCTCCTGCGTCTGGGCGCTGTCGGTCGGGGTGAGGGCCGCGACCGAGACGCCGCCGGCCTGCGAGGTGAGCACGGCCGAGGCGACGTGCGGCACCGTCGGCAGGGTCTCGACCATGTCCGCGAAGGCCGTGACCGAGGAGGCGTCGGGGGTCTTGCCGACCAGGAGCAGCGTGGCGTCGGCGCCCTCGCCGAAACCCTCCGACATCAGCTCGAAGTAGGCGCGCGAGGCCGAACCGGCCGGGTCGCTACTGGCGTCGGCGTTGCCCAGTCGCAGGCTCAGGGCGGGAACGGCCAGGGCCGCCACGACGACCAGCGAGGCCAGGGCGGCCAGGACCGGGTGGCGCTGCACGCCGTCCGCCCAGCGGGCGGCCAGTTTCGGCTGGTCTGATGGGGGACGCGTGTCCGCGCGGGCTTCGGCGCGCTGCCGGCGGGACAGGACCTTCAGCCGGAGCACCCGCAGCAGCGCGGGCAGCAGGGTGTTGGCCGCGATCACGGTGGCCAGCACGGTGAAGGCGGCGGCGAAGGCCATGCCGGTGAGGATGCCCACGCCGATCACGTACATCCCGACCAGGGCGGCGATCACGGTCAGGCCGGCGAACACCACGGCCCGCCCGGAGGTGTTGAGGGCCTGGGCGATCGCGCCCGGCACGTCGGTACCGGCCAGCAGGGCCTTGCGGTGCCGGTTCACGATGAACAGCGCGTAGTCGATACCGACCCCGAGCCCGATCAGCGCGCCCATCGTCAGCGAGTTCGCGGACAGGTCGACCACGTGCGACACCGCCATCACGCCGAGCAGACAGACCCCGACTCCGGCGACCCCGGTGACGATCGGCAGCACCGCCGCCGCGAACGACCGGAAGAACAGGAGCAGCAGCACCAGCGCCACGATCAGCCCGATCGCCTCGGTGCCGCCGCTGGCCCCCGGCTGCTCCGTGAACGCCTGCCCACCTGCCTCGATCGCGAGCCCACCGGACCGCGCGCTGTCGACAACGTCCACCATCGGCTCGATGTCGGCATCGGCAGCGACCGTGACCGTCGCAAACGCGGTGTTCGCCTCCCGGTTGATCTGGCTCGCGCCGGCTTTCGTGTAAGGGCTGACCACCTGGAGCACACCCTCGGTGTTCTTCAGATCGTCGATCAGGGTGGTGATCTCGGCGCGCGTCGCCCGGCCGGTCACCGAGGTGCCGTCTGCGGTCTGCCAGACGATCCGGCCGGTTTCCGCGTCCGCGCTCGCTGAGCTACCGAGAAGGCTGTAGGCAGTGGCGGACTCGCTGTCGGGCAGCTCGGTCGCGTCGGTGAAGGCGGTGCCGTTCGCCACGACGAGCCCGGCGAGGGCGATCAGCGCGACCAGCCAGCCCCCGATGACGAGGTACCACCTACGGGTGCACCAGTTTGCCAGTCTGACCACGGGATGTTCCTTCGGCTCAGGGGTGATGGGGGACGACGACGTTCTCGCCGTCGTACCCACCACTTTTCCTTCGCCGGGCCCCGGGGGCGTCAGCCCCGCGGGGCGTCGGACGTACCGCGAGTGCGGTATTCCTCAGCCGACCGTGGTCTCGAGGGTGACCGGGACGTTGCCGCGGGTGGCGTTGGAGTAGGGGCACACACCGTGGGCGGCCTCGACCAGCTCGTCGGCCGTGGCCTGGTCGATCTGGCCGATCTCGACGCGCAGGGTGACCTCGAGGGCGAAACCGGTGTTGTCGGCGGTCGGGCCGATGCCGACCTCGGCGGTCACGGACGAGTCGGTGAGCTCGATCTTGCGCCCCCGGGCCACCATTTTCAGGGCGCTGTGGAAGCAGGCCGCGTAGCCGGCGGCGAAGAGCTGCTCGGGGTTGGTCGCGCCGCCGGCGCCACCCATCTCCTTCGGGGTGGCCAGCTCGAGATCGAGGATGCCGTCGGAGGAGAGGGCGTGGCCGTTACGGCCGTCGCCGGAGGCGGTGGCGACGGCGGTGTAGATGCTGGGCACAGGAGTTCTCCCTGGAGATAAACATAGAACGTTCTGTCTCATTAAGACAATCACCAGATGGTGGACGCGTCAATCGCGGCTAGTGTGATGTGCGTGAGTGGAGCTGTGCGGAGGTCACCGGCTCGGGAGCGCCTGCTGCTGGCGGCCAGCGAGGTCTTCTACCGCGAAGGGCTGCGCGCGGTCGGGGTCGACCGGGTCATCGAGCGCGCCGGCATCACCCGGGCTACGTTCTACCGCCACTTCCCGTCGAAGGAGTCGCTGGTCGTGGCGTATCTGCGGGGCCTGGACACGGCGGTGCGCGAGGCCGTCGGACCGGTGCCGGACGATGCCGAGGGCGCTCGCCAGTGGGTCCGGCAATTCACTCGCGGCATTGGAAGAGAGCTGTGCGGCCCGGGTTTTCGCGGCTGCCCGTTCATCAACGCAGCCGCCGAGTACCCGGCCGCGGACCATCCGGTGCGGCTCGCGGTGGCCGAGCACCGCACCTGGCTGGAAGCGAGCGTGACCACGGCCCTGCGCCGGGCCGGTCACCCCGACCCGGTGCAGGGTGCCCGCCGCTGGCTGGCCCAGCGCGACGGGGCGATGGTGGCGGGCTACCTGTCCGGGGGAGAGGCCGCCGCCGCGACCTTGAATTCAGCAGTGGACGATCTGGTCGTCAGCCGCTGATCCTGCAGCCGTACCTCGCAGAAAGAGAAAGAAAGTTTGTTCGTGATCATGCAAAACCTCCCCAGAGTTCTAGAACTCCTGCTCGAACAGTTCTAGAACGCCGGGGAGGTTTTGCATGATCACGGAAGGTTTGGTGCTGCGGTCAGCTGCGGCGGATGGGGCCCAGGCGCTCCAGCTGGGTGACGTGTTGCGGGGTGAGTTCTTCCAGGGAGTGGGCGCCCAGCAGTTTCATGGTGCGGACGATCTGGTCGGAGAGGATCTCGACGGTCTTGTCCACACCCTGGCGCCCGCCGGCCATCAGGCCGTAGAGGTAGGCGCGGCCGATCAGGGTGAACTTCGCGCCCAGGGCGATCGAGGCGACGATGTCGGCGCCGTTCATGATGCCGGTGTCGACCACCACCTCGACGTCCTGGCCCACCTCGCGCACCACCTCCGGAAGCAGGTGGAAGGGGATGGGGGCGCGGTCGAGCTGGCGGCCGCCGTGGTTGGACAGCACGATCCCGTCGACACCGAGGGAGGCGAGCTTGCGTGAGTCCTCGAGGTTCTGCACGCCCTTGATCGCGATCTTGCCGGGCCACATCTCGCGGATTATGCGCAGGTCCTCGTAGCTGATGGTGGGGTCCATCGCGAAGTCCAGCAGTTCACCGACCGTGCCGCCGGTGGCGGACAGCGAGGCGAACTCCAGCTTGGGCGTGGTCAGGAAGTCGTACCACCACCAGGGCCGCGGGATCGCGTTGAGGATCGTGCCCGCGCTGATCTGCGGCGGGATGGAGAAGCCGTTGCGCTTGTCGCGCAGCCGGGCTCCGGCCACAGGGGTGTCGACGGTGAAGAACAGCGTGTCGAAGCCGCTGGCGGCGGCGCGTTCCACCAGGGCGTAGGAGATCTCGCGCTGCTTCATCACGTAGAGCTGGAACCAGTTGCGGCCGGCCGGGTTCGTGGCCTTCACGTCTTCGATCGACGTGGTGCCCAGCGTGGACAGGCAGAACGGGATGCCGGCGGCCGCCGCGGCCCCGGCCCCGGCGATCTCGCCCTCGGTCTGCATCAGCCGGGTGAAACCGGTCGGGGCGATGCCGAAGGGCAGGGCCGAGGTGCCGCCGAAGACCGTGGTGGAGGTGTCGACCTGGGCGACGTCGCGCAGCACCGAGGGGTGGAACTCGACGTCTTCGAAGGCCTGCCGGGCGCGCTGGAGCGAGAGCTCACCCTCGGCGGCGCCGTCGGTGTAGTCGAACGCCGCGCGCGGAGTGCGGCGCTTGGCGATGTCGCGCAGGTCGTAGATCGTCAGCGCCTTGTCCAGCCGGCGCTTGCGGCCGTTGAACTCGGGCTTCTTGAACTGCAGGAGCTCGAAGACCTCGGCGGGCTTGGGGAACTGGCGTTGCACCACGGCGTGCTACTCCTTGTGGTGAGAAGGTCAGGGGCGGGGCGTGTAGCGGACCGGCGTGAAGGCCCGGGCGACCAGGTCGCGCATCTGGGCGAGATCACCCTCGACCAGGCCCGCGGTGCGCCCCTGCACGAGGATGTTACCGACGGCGGTGGCCTCGACCGGCCCGGCCAGCACGGGCAGCCCGCTGCGGTCGGCGGTGGCCTGGCACAGCAACCGGTTCTGGGCGCCCCCACCGACGATGTGGATCACGTCGACCGGGTGACCGGCGATCTTCACGGCGGCCAGCACGGTGTCGGCGAAGGCCTGGGCCAGGCTCTCGATGATCGCCCGGGTGAACTCGGCCGGGGTCCGGGGCGCGGGCAGGTCGTGTTCGGTGTACCAGGCCGCGATCCGGGCCGGGATGTCGCCCGGCGCCATGAAGCGGGGGTCGTCCACGGCGAAGACCTCGGCCGGCGAAGGCACCGAAGTGGCCTCGGCGAGCAACTGCTCCAGGGTGCTGGAGCGCTGGCTGCTGTTGGCGGCCCGGTCCCACGAGCGCACCGACTCCGACAGCAGCCACAGACCCATCACGTTGTGCAGGAAACGGATCCGGCCGTCGACACCGCCCTCGTTGGTGAAGTTGGCCTCCCGGGCGGCGTCGCCGAACACCGGCCCGTCGAGCTCCAGCCCGACCAGACCCCAGGTGCCGCAGGAGATGTAGGCGAAGTCGCGCCCGGTGTTGGGCACGGCCACCACCGCCGAGGCGGTGTCGTGCGAGCCGACGGTGACCACCGGAAGGGCCCGCCCGACCACGCCCGCCGCCTCGGTGCCGAGGGAACCGACGCCTGTTCCCGCGTCCACCAGCCGGGGGAACAAGGACGACGAAAAGCCCAGGTCGGCGGCCAGAGCCAGGTCCCACCGACCCGTGCGCGGGTCGAGGAGGCCGGTGGTGGAGGCATTGGTGCGCTCGGCCACCTGCGTGCCGGTCAGCCAGTAGGTCAGCAGGTCGGGGATCAGCAGCACGGTCTCGGCCACGTCCAGGAAACCCTCGCAGGCCAGCTGGAACACGGTGTTGAACGGAAGGTGCTGGAGCCCGTTGCGGCGGTACAGCTCCGCGGCGTCGAACTGCTCGTGCACCGAGGCCACCCCGGCCGCCGTGCGGGCGTCCCGGTAGTGGAACGGGACGCCGAGCAGCTCGCCGCCCCGCAGCAGGCCGTAGTCCACGGCCCAGGAATCGATACCGACGCTGACGATCTCCCCGGGGGCCTGACGTTCGGCGGTGCCCAGTCCGGACAGGACCTGCCGGTACAGCTCCACCACGTTCCAGTGCAGGCCGCCACCGAAACTCACCGGGTCGTTGGGGAAACGGGCGACATGGCGCATCTGCAGGCCGCCGTCGGCGAACGATCCGAGGATCACCCGGCCGCTGGTGGCGCCCAGGTCGACGGCGGCCACGGTGGCCGGGCTCTGCGCGAGAGCCCGGCCGGGCGAGTTGTTCGTCATCGCAGGAAGGCCGCCGCGACACCGCTGTCGACGGGTACGTGCAGCCCGGTGGTGCGGCTGAGCTCGTCACCGGTCAGCACGAACACCGCGTCGGCGACGTGCTCGGGCAGGACCTCGCGCTTGAGGATCGTGCGGTTGGCGTAGAACTGGCCGAGATCCTCTTCCTTGACCCCGTACGTGGCGGCGCGGTTGGCGCCCCAGCCGGAGGCGAAGATGCCCGAACCCCGCACCACCCCGTCGGGGTTCACGCCGTTCACCCGCACCCCGTAGGCGCCGAGCTCTACCGCGAGCAGCCGCACCTGGTGGGCCTGGTCAGCCTTGGTGGCGGAGTAGGCGATGTTGTTCGGGCCGGCGAAAACACTGTTCTTGGAGGAGATGTAGATGATGTCGCCGCCCAGGCCCTGCTCGATGAGCGCCTTGGCCGCGGCCTTGGAGACCAGGAAGGAGCCCTTGGCCATCACGTCGTGCTGCAGGTCCCAGTCGGCCTCGGTGGTCTCCAGCAGCGGCTTGCTGAGCGACAGCCCGGCGTTGTTGACCACCAGGTCGAGACCGCCGAACGCGAGCAGCGCCTCGTCCACCGCCTTCTGGACGGCCGCACCGTCGGCCACGTTCGCCGCGACCCCGATCGCCACGTCACTGGTGCCGATCTCGGCCGCCGCGGCCCGGGCCTTCTCCAGATCCAGGTCGGCCACCACGACACAGGCACCCTCGGCGGCCAGGCGCTGGGCGATCGCCTTGCCGATGCCCGAGGCCGCTCCGGTGACGAACGCGATGCGCCCGGCGTGCGGCTTCGGCTTCGGCATGCGCTGGAGCTTGGCCTCTTCCAGGGCCCAGTACTCGATGCGGAACTTCTCCGCGTCCGAGATGGGGGAGTACGTGGAGAGCGACTGCGCGCCCCGCATCACGTTGATCGCGTTGATGTAGAACTCACCGGCGACGCGCGCGGTCTGCTTGTTCGCGCCGTAGCTGAACATGCCCACACCCGGGATCAGCACGATCAGCGGGTCGGCGCCGCGGATGGCCGGGCTGTCGGCGGTGGCGTGCTTCTCGTAGTAGGCGGTGTAGTCCGCCCGGTACTCCTCGTGCAGTTCCTTGAGCCGGGCGATGCTCTCCTCGACACTCGCCGTGGCCGGCAGGTCGAGGATCAGCGGCTTGACCTTGGTGCGCAGGAAGTGGTCGGGGCAGCTGGTGCCCAGAGCGGCCAGTTCGGGCGCGCTTTCGCTGGCCAGGAAATCGAGCACCACGTCGGCGTCGGTGAAGTGGCCGACCATCCGCTTGTCCCGGCTGGCCAGCCCCCGCACGGTGGCGGCCAATCGAGCGGCCTTGGCCCGGCGCCTTTCGGCGGGCAGGGCCTCGTAGCCGGCGCGCACCTCGCCGAAAGGCTTTTCCGAACCGTTGGCCGCGATGTAGGCGGCCGCGGTCTCGATGATCCACAGCGAGTTCTTCTCGGACTCCTCGCTGGTGTCACCCCACGCCGTGATGCCGTGGCCGCCCAGGATGGTGCCGATGGCCTGCGGGTTGGCCTTCTTGATCTCGGCGATGTCCAGGCCGAGCTGGAAACCCGGACGGCGCCAGGGGACCCACACCACCTTGTCGCCGAAGACCTGCTTGGTCAGCGCCTCACCGTCGGCGGCGGTCGCGATCGCGATGCCGCTGTCGGGGTGCAGGTGGTCGACGTGGGCGGCGTCGACCAGCCCGTGCATGGCGGTGTCGATGCTCGGCGCCGCGCCCCCCTTGCCGTGCAGGCAGTAGTCGAACGCGGCGACCATCTCGTCCTCCCGCTCGATGCCCGGGTAGACGTTCACCAGGGCGAGCATGCGGTCCAGGCGAAGGGCGGCCAGGCCCTTCTCGGTCAGGGTGCCCAGGTCGCCACCCGAGCCCTTGACCCAGACCAGCTCCACGGGCCGGCCGGTGACCGGGTCGATCTCGGTGCCCTTCGCCGAGGTGTTGCCCCCGGCGTAGTTGGTGTTCTTCGGGTCGGCGCCGAGGCGGTTGCTACGGGCGATCAGCGCGGCGACGGTCTCGTTCGTCATGCGTGCTTCCTCGTCTTGTCTTCTGCGTGGTCGAATGAAAATGAGGGACGTGCGGGGAGACTCAGGCGCCCCAGCTCGCCTGCGAGCCGCCCACCCGGTCGGTCTCGATCTGCTGCTGGTAGCCCGATGCGGCGTAGGCCTTCATCGGGTCGGCGGGCAGACCCCGCTCCTCGCGCCAGGCGGCCAGACCGGGGCGCACATCGGTGTAGAAGGCGTCCATGAAGATCGCGTTGGCGCCGAGCACGTCACCGGCCTCCTGCGCGACCTTCAGTGCCTCGGTGTCCACCAGCAGGGCCCGGGCCGTCATCTCCTGCACGTTGAGCACGGAGCGCATCTGACCGGGGATCTTCTGCTCGATGTTGTGGCACTGGTCGAGCATGAACGCCACGTCCGGGTTGGCGTAGCCGCCGCCACGCACCACCTCGAAGATGATGCGGAACAGCTGGAACGGGTCGGCCGCGCCCACGATCAGGTCGTCGTCGGCGTAGAAGCGTGAGTTGAAGTCGAACGAGCCGAGCTTCCCCAGCCGCAGCAGCTGCATGACGATGAACTCGATGTTCGTGCCCGGCGCGTGGTGGCCGGTGTCGAGGCAGACCACGGCGCGCTCACCCAGGGCGCTGACCTGGGCGTAGGAGGTGCCCCAGTCCGGCACGTCGGTGTGGTAGAACGCCGGCTCGAAGAACTTGTATTCGAGCACCAGGCGCTGGTTCTCACCGATGCGCTGGTAGATCGTGGCCAGTGACTCGGCGAGCCGGTCCTGGCGCCCGCGCAGGTCGCCCTGGCCCGGGTAGTTGGTGCCCTCGGCCAGCCAGATCTTCAGGTCCCGGCTGCCGGTCTCATCCATCACGTCGATGCACTCGAGGTGGTGATCGATCGCCTTGCGGCGGATCGCGGCGTCGGTGTGGGTGAGGGCGCCGAGCTTGTAGTCGTCGTCCTGGAAGGTGTTGGAGTTGATCGTGCCCAGCTGCACACCGAGGTCTTCGGCGTGTTTGCGCAGGGCGTCGAACGACTCGACCCGGTCCCAGGGGATGTGGAGGGCGACGGAGGGGGCCAGCCCGGTGTAGCGATGCACCTGCGCGGCATCGGCGATCTTCTCGAAGGGATCGCGCGCGGTGCCGGGCGAGCCGAAGACCTTGAAGCGCGTACCCGAGTTACCGAAGGCCCAGGAGGGAAGCTCGATCGCCTGCTGCGCCAGCTGAGGGGCGACATCGATGAGTCGAGTCATGACGGCGTTGTCCGTTCGTCGCTGAAACGTTTCAAGTGAACGTAGCACGGGCGAGGCGGAGGCATCCAGTACACGTCGGCCGGAGATTGTGGCCGTCGGTGGGCGGTCACCCGGGTGGGCGCCGAGAGGTTCGCGGGGCGACGCGAAATGGTGGACGAGAACCCGCTCGCGAGAGCTCGTCGAGGTACTGGCCCGACCTGGTGAAACGTCTCAGCGAGGAAGTGCGTTCCTCGGTCGCAAACAAGCGGATCGGGGAAGGTTCGTGCGGTACGGCCGCACGAACCTTCCCCGATCCCCGGATCAGGCGCGGGTCTTCTCCAGCAGGCTGTTCAGGGTGCCCTGGACGTCGGGCTCACCGGTGAACGAGAGCATGGCCGTCATCGGAATACTGGCCAGGAGCTTGCGGCTCTCCGGGTCGCGGAACATGGCGGCGCCCTCGCCCTGGCCCGCCAGGAACTCCTCGAGCACCTTCGAGCCCTGGGGGTGGGCCTCGAACTCCTCGAAGGTCGAATCGGTGTCGAGCTCGGGGGTGGGCAGGTCGATGTCGAGGGTGATCCACGCACGGTGGCGGATGTCGCGGGACGAGGCGCCGATCTCGACGACGAACTCGCCCGGCTCGACCAGCCAGCCGGTCTTCGACCAGTAGGCGAAGGCCCGCTCGTCCAGGTCCAGCGTGACCTGCCGCGACTCGCCCGCGGCCAGGTGCACCTTGGCGAAGGCCCGCAGCTCGTGGGCCGGACGGTCGACGCCAGCCACCGGGTCGGCGACGTAGACCTGCACCACCTCGGCGCCGGCCCGGTCGCCGGTGTTGGTCACGGTCACCTCGACCGTGGCGGCGGCCACGGTGGGGTCGGGGACGGTCACGGACGCGTCGGTGAACGAGAAGGTGGTGTAGCCCAGGCCATGGCCGAAGGGGAAGGCGACGTCGCGGTCGATCGTGTCATACCAGCGGTAGCCCACGTAGACGCGCTCGCCGTAGACGACCTCGCGGTCGCTGCCCGGCCAGTTCAGGTAGGCCGGGGTGTCCTGCAGCCGCACCGGGACGGTCTCGGCCAGCCGGCCCTGTGGCTCGGCCGTGCCGAAGAGGATGTCGGCCGCCGCGGTGCCGCTCGCCTGGCCGCCGAGCCACATCTCCAGCACCGCCCGGGCGTGCTCCCTCACCCCGTCGAGCGCGACCACGGAGCCGTTGCTCAGCACCACGACGATCTTCTGGCTGACCGCGGAAAGGGCCTCCAGCAGCCCGGTCTGGACCGGCGGCAGGTTGATGTGCGTGCGGTCGAAGCCCTCCGACTCCTGCGCGTCGGGCAGCCCCAGGAAGACGACCACCACGTCCGCCGCCCGGGCCGCCCCGACCGCGGCTTCCTGCAGCTCCGGCGAGAACTCGCCGTCGAGCGTGAATCCGGGCTCGTAGGCGACGGCGCGGCTCGTGGCCGCGCGGATCGCGTCGAGCGCGCTGTCCAGGCGGGTGGGGTTGATGTGCGAGCTGCCGGCGCCCTGGTAGCGCGGGGTGCGGGCGAACTCACCGATCACGGCGATGCGACCACCCTCGGAGGCCGAGAGAGGCAGCAGGCCGCCCTCGTTCGTCAGCAGCACCGAGCCGGCGGCCGCCGCGCGGCGGGCCAGCTGGTGGTGCTGCTCCGTGGTGTTCTCCACCGACGAGGCCGGGGTGCGGGTCGCCCGCAGCCGGTCGTGCGTCGTCAGCACCCGCGAGACCGCCAGGTCGAGCAGCGACTCCTCGAGAGATCCGTCGTGAACCGCGTCCACGATGGCCGAAGGACCCCGCTCGCCCGAGGAGGGCATCTCCAGGTCGAGACCGGCCGCGAGCGCGGCCACCGGGTCGACGACCGCACCCCAGTCGGACACCACGTAGCCCTCGAAGCCCCAGTCACCGCGCAGGACGTCGGTGAGCAGCCAGTGGTTCTGCGAGGCAAACACGCCGTTCACCCGGTTGTACGAGCACATCACGGTGGCCGGCTGCGAGGAGGTGACGGTCTTCTCGAAGGCCGGGAAGTAGATCTCGCGCAGCGAGCGCTCGTCGACCTGGGCGCTGACGCGCATCCGGTCGGTCTCCTGGTTGTTCGCCGCGTAGTGCTTGAGCGAGGCGCCCACCCCGCGGGACTGCACGCCCTTCACCCAGGCGGAGCCGAGGGCGCCGGCCACCAGAGGGTCTTCGGAGAAGTACTCGAAGTTGCGGCCGCACAACGGGGAACGCTTGATGTTGACGCCCGGGCCGAGCAGCACGTCGACGTCCAGGGACCGCGACTCCTCGCCCAGTGCCCGGCCGATCTCCTCCACCAGCGCGGGGTCCCAGGACGAGCCCAGGGACGCGGCGGTCGGGAACGCGGTGGCGGGGTGGGCAGCGTTGAGGCCGAGGTGGTCGGCGTTGCCGGTCTGCATGCGCACGCCGTGGGGGCCGTCGGTCAGGGTGGCGCCCTGGATGCCGACCCGTTCGATGTCACGGGTTGTCCAGAACGAGGCCCCCGACACCAGCGAGGCCTTCTCCTCGAGCGTCAGTTGCGCGATCAGCGGGTGAGTCATGAGTGGTCTCCTCGTCGAGGGTGGTGACCTGACCATAACTGAAATTCGACCATGTGGTCGAGGATGGTTCCGCATGTCACCCGTCAGCGGCTAATCTCGCGGAATGTCCAGCCCAACGGCCCGCCGGCGGGGACCGTACGCGGGTACCGCCCAGCGGCAGCGCGCGATCCTCGAGTCCGCGTTCGAGGTGTTCTCGCAGGTCGGTTACCGCAGTGGCTCGATGCGTGACATCGCCCAGCGCATCGGCATCGCCCACACCACACTGCTGCACCATTTCCCCACCAAGAGCGATCTGCTGGCGGGCGTGCTGGAGCTGCGCGACGAGCAGACCAGCCCGGCCCTGCTCGGTGGCTCGGGCGCGGACTTCCTGCGGGGGATGGTCGAGGTGGTGCGCCGCAACCAGGGCACGCCCGGCCTGACCGAGCTCTACTGCATCCTCTCGGCCGAGGCGACCAACCCCGAGCACCCGGCGCACGAGTACTTCCTGCGGCGGTATGCGGCCACCCGGGAGCGGGTGCGGCAGGGTCTGGAGGAGATGGCGGCACGCCAGGAACTACGCGAGGGCGTGGACCCGGGCCGGGAGTCGCAGCGCATCATCGCGATGATGGACGGTCTTCAGGTGCAGTGGCTGCTCGACCGGGATTCGATGGACATGGCCGAGCAGGCCCGTGAGTACTTCCAGAGCCTGAGCACGGCCCAGATCTAGCGCTGATCTAGCGCTGATCTAGGGCTGGTCCACAGGAGGGGCCAGCCGCGGGTCGCTGCCGGTGTCGGGGGTGTGCTGGCGGAAGGCCAGCGCCCAGCCGGTGATCCAGGTGTACACGCTGGAGACCCGGGCGTTGTAGAGATGGCCGTCGACCTGGCGGGCACTGACCCGGTAGGACAGCACGGCGGTCTCTCCGTTGATCAGGACGTCACGGCGCTCGCTCAGCGTGTATTCGGCCCAGGCGGCCCGGCTCTGCCACTGGTGGATCAGGTCGTCACGGGTCAGCACGCGATCGGGAACCACGACGAACGCGTCCGTCGCCAGGACCCGTGCGTAGTGTTCGGCCGCCCGCCCCTCGATGCCGGCCTGCCAGAAATCTTCCTCGTACTGCCACGCCTGATCCATAGCTGCCCTTGTCCGTAGTCATTGCTCCGGACGTTGGTGTAGCAGTACGGCGCCTGGATCGCCACTAATGGTGGGCGTCGGCCAGGTCGAGGTCACCCGGTACCCACCACCAGACCACGGCGGCGGTGAGCACGACGGCCACCGCACCGGCCAGTCCGACCATGGCGAAGGCGTCGACGAAGGACGCGGTGGCCGCCTTCTCGGTGGCGGTGCCCAGGGCGCCGGCCACCGATTCGGAGACCGCGTCGTCCACCCCGTCGGGCAGGCCGCCGCGGTAGACGATCCCGGCCAGACTGCCCAGCACCGAGACCCCGAGCACCGCGCCGACCTCGAACGACATCTCCTCGATGGCGGCGGCCGAGCCGGCCTGGTGGGCCGGGGCGCTGCCCATCATCAGGGCCGACCCGACGCCCAGGGCGGCACCGCCGAGGCCGTTGCACAGCAGGGCGAAGGCGATACCCGGGTAGGGCATCGGATGGGGCAGTACGGCGATGACGGCGAGCCCGGTCGCGGTGGTCAGCAGCCCGGTGACCAGGACGGTGCGCACGCCGATCCGGGCCGCCACGGCCGGGGCGAAGGGTGAGCCGATCATCCCGCCCAGGGCCATCGGCAGCAGCGCCGCACCGGCCTTGAGCGGCGACCAGCCCTGCACGAGCTGCAGCCATTGCGAGCCGACCAGCAGCAGGGCCATGGTGACGCCGCTGTGCGCGACCGCCGTGATCACGCCCGAGCGGAACACCCGGTTCTGGAACAGGTCGACGGCGAGCATGGGCTCGGGCTGGGTGAGGCAGCGGTAGGCGAAGGCGGCCAGGGCGGCCAGGCCGGCCGCGAGGATGCCCAGGGTCAGCACCTCGACCCCGTCCTTGCCGAGTTGCTTGATGGCGTAGACGATGGCGACCATTCCACCGACCGACAGGGCCACGCCGAGGGCGTCGAGCCGGCCGGGCCGGGCCGAGCGGCTCTCCGGCAGCAGGACGAGGCCCGCGATCACGGCCACCACCATCAGCGGCACGTTCACCAGGAAGGCCGAGTGCCAGCTGAACATCTCCAGCAGCGCGCCGCCCAGGATCGGGCCGAGGGCACTGCCGAGCGAGGCCGTGGCGGCCCAGATGCCCAGCGCGGTGGCCCGTTCGACCGGATCGGGGAACAGCGTGCGGATCAGCGAGAGGGTGGTCGGCATGATCATGGCGCCGCCCACCCCGAGCGCGGCGCGCAGGGCGATGACCTGAGCCGGGGAGTCGGCCAGCAGCACCAGCGACGACGCGACCCCGAACACGGTGAAACCCGAGAGCAGCATGCGCCGCCGGCCCCACCGGTCGGCCAGGGAGGAGACCGGCACGAGCAGGCCGGCCAGCACCACGGGATAGGCGTCGACGATCCACAACTGCGACACGGCGCCGGGTTTCAGGTCGGCGATGAGATCGGGCAGGGCGACGTTCAGCACCGTCATGTCCATCACCACCACCAGCAGGCTGGCGGCGAGCACGGCGAGGCCGGCCCAGCGTCGGGGGCTCGGTGCCGTGGCGGTGATGGGTGCGGTGGTCTCGGTGGTCATTTCGCTCTCGTGCCGTCGAAGAAGGTGGAGATGACGTACTCGTCGAGCTCCGCGCGGGCGACCCGGCCGGTGGCAGATGCCTCGCGGGCGGCCACGAGCAGTCCGTACAGTGTGGTCGACAGCCACCGGGCCGGCAGGTCGGCGCGCAGGACACCGGCCTTCTGCCCGGCGGCGAGCAGTTCGGTCTCGCGCTCGGCCAGGATCTCGGTGCGCTCGACGAGTTCGGGGGCGGTGCAGAGGTAGGGATCGGTGAGGGCGAGCCCGAACTCCTCGTAGTCGGTGATGTACCGGTGGAAGAGGTCGCGGATGCAGGCCTCGATCCGGGCCGCCTCGCCCGAGGCGATGGCGCCCGGCGCGTCAGCCTGCTCGATGCTCTGCTCCCACCGGTCGAGCGAGCGGATACCGAGCACGTGCAGCAGTTCTTCACGGGTGGAGAAGTGCCGGTGCAGGGTGGCGCGGCCCACGCCCGCCGAGGTGGCGAGCTCGGCCATCGAGGCCCGCGGGTCGACGTTGAGGCGCCGCTGGGAGGCGGCCAGGATCGCGTCCCGGGAGTTCACGTGGATCAGTCCTCTGCTCGGCTTGAGACTCGACTGTCTCACATGAGACAGAAATGTCTCAACCGCTGTCCCCCGGGCGGTGGGCTCAGTAGGCTGCCGGGATGCAGATCCGGCTGGACTTCAGTAACGCGATGGACAGGCCCGAGGGATCGGACGCGCGCGGTCAGCTCCTGGTCGACTGGCCGGCGGTTCCGCGGGTCGGCGAAGACGTCGAGGCGGGCCCCGAGTCGTACGCCGTCCACGCGGTGATCTGGAACCTCGACCAGGAGGGCGTGCCCACGGTCGTCGTGCGCTGAGGGGGCTAGCCGGCCTTCCGGGTCGCGCGGTAGTCGCGGACGTCGGTGTAGAGGCAGTAGGCGATACAGAGCAGGGCGAGGACCCAGAGGGCCTGGGCCCAGATGGGGCGGTCGAGGCTCAGCTGCAGGATGACCAGCAGGCCGACGAACAGATGGAACACCACCTGTTTCGGGGTGGGTGCCACCACGCGGGGCGGTCGGGTCGCGGTCGGGTCGTCGCTGAGGTGCCGGGGCTCCGTAGCGCTCATACCGGACATCTTGTCACTATCAGGTCAGAGCAGGATGAGGGCCAGCGCGCTCACGGCGCTCGCGGCCAGCACGGCCCGGTCGAACAGTTGCTGCCGGAGCCGGTTCACCACGGTGACGCCGAGCAGTGCGCCCAGGAGCACCGCGGGGGCGAGGATCAGGGTGCGCAGGAGCATCTGCGCGTCGAAAAGGCCCAACCCGGCGGCGAACGGCACCTTGCAGAGATTCACGCCGGCGAAGAACCAGGCTGAGGTCCCGAGGAACCGGCGTTTGTCCAGACCCCGGGCGAGCAGGTAAAGCGTCATCACCGGCCCGGCCGCGTTGGCCATCATCGTGCACGCCCCGGCGCCCAGTCCGGCCACGGTCGCGGTGGCGCGGTTCGCGCTCGGCGTGTGGGGCAGCGGCAGCAGTTGTAGCGCCACCATGAACAGCAGCACGCCGCCGATGCTGCGGCGCAGCACCGTGTCGGGCAGCACGGCGAGCAGGACGCTGCCGATCAGTAGCCCGGGCAGCACCGCCGGTACGACCTGGCGGATCAGCTTCCAGTCGGCGTGCCGGTGATAGCGGGCCACCGCGCAGGCGTCGGCGATGATCAGCAACAGGAGCACGGCGGCGGTGGACTCGGCCGCGGGCATCACCGTGGCGGCCAGGACGACGCTGATCAGTCCGATGCCGCCGACCGCCGTCTTGGCGAAACCGGCGCACAGGGCGGCGAGAACGAGGACGAGCCAGGTGATGGCGGTGGGGGCGGAGGCGAGGATCATGAGCGCGCCAGTCTGGCAGATCCGGAGATTCTTGAGCGATCGCTCAACTTTTGCTACCTTCACTGTTGAGCGACTGCTCAACAGTGGGGAGCCTGAGGTGAAGATCGTGATTCCCGGCGGTACCGGCCAGGTCGGCGGGCTGCTGCGCAGGGCTCTGATGGCCCGGGGTGACGAGGTCACGGTGCTGAGCCGGCGACCGGAGCAGCTCGAGCACGGAGTTCGCCACCAGGTGTGGGACGGTCGCACGCTCGGTGCGTGGGCCGACGAGGTGGACGGTGCCGACGCCGTGATCAATCTGGCCGGGCGCACGGTCAGCTGCCGCTACACCGACGAGAACCTGCGCCAGATGATGCACTCACGCGTCGACTCGACCCGCGTGGTCGGTGAGGCGATCGCGAAGGCAGCCGTGCCGCCGCGGGTCTGGCTCCAGATGAGCACGGCCACGATCTACGCGGACGCGCGCAGCCGTCACGACGGTCTTCCCCAGGACGAGACCACCGGGACCATCGGCGGGAGCGAGCCCGACGTCCCCTTGTACTGGGAGTACAGCGTGCGGATCGCCCGGCGCTGGGAACAGGAACAGGCCGCCGCGGACACGCCGCGAACCCGCCGGGTGGCCCTGCGCACCGCGATGGTCATGACCCCCGACCGGGGTGGGGTCTTCGACTACCTCTCGTGGATGACGCGGATGCGGCTGGGCGGCCCGGTCGCCGGTGGGCAGCAGTACGTCTCCTGGATCCACGGTGACGATTTCGTCCGGGCCGTAGAGCTTCTGCTGGAACGGGACGACATCACTGGTCCGGTCAACCTGGCGTCGCCCGGCCCGGTGTCGCAACGCGACCTGATGCACTCGCTGCGGAAGGCCTGGGGCGTGCGCCTCGGTCTGCCGGCCACCCGGGGGATGGCCGAGCTCGGGGCGCTGGTGCTGCGCACCGACACCGAACTGCTGCTGAAGAGCCGCCGGGTGGTGCCGGGCCGGCTGCTGGAGGCCGGTTTCGAGTTCCGGCACCCGGTCTGGCCGGAGGCCGCCGGGGAACTTGCCGGGGCCCAGGGGCGACGGCGGGCCCGTGGGTAGTCTGCGCGGGTGCTTGAGGACGAGGAACACGAGTCGTCAAGGTTCCGTCATGTCGGGCGGTGGGGGACTGTCAAGGGTGGGGCCGCGTCTGGACCGGTCCGAACCTCTGCCCGGCCGGCTGCCGACCTGCTGCTGACCGGCCCTGTCCGTTCGACCGTTTCTGGCGGGCCGAGGCCAGCCGCAGCCGCGACTACGGCGGCTCGGGGCTGGGTCTGGCCATCGTGCAGGCCATCGTGAAGGCGCACGGCGGGCGGGTGGAGGTCAGCTCGGAGGTGGGGCGCGGGACGTCGGTGATCCTGTACCTGCCGAGCGGGGTTCAGAGCACGCAGAACTCGTTACCCTCGGGGTCCAGCATGACCACGTGATCCGGCAGGCCGTGGGGTCCTTCGACGATCTGCTGGGTGCGGGCCCCCGCCTCGGTCAGGCGCTGCACCATCGCCTCGACCCGGGGCCAGCGCACCGCGTGCTCGACCGCCCGGCCGCCGCCGATCTGCACGTCCAGGTGGATGCGGTTCTTGACGGTCTTCGTCTCCGGCACCGCGAGGAAGGAGATCCGGGGCCGGCGGCCCTCCGGATCGACAATGGCCGCCACACCGGCCTTCTCGTCGTCCGTGAGGTTGAATCGCTCGTACCATTCCTCCCACGAACCAAAGCCCGCCGGGGGCGGGGAGGGCACGTAGCCCAGGGCGATCTGCCAGAACGCGGCCAGGGTGGGCGCGTGCCGGGCGTCCATGGTGATCGTCCATTCATTCGTCATCGTCTTTCCCTTCAGGAGAGGCGACCACGCTACTCAGGACGGATGCACAAGCGGGAAATGTCCCCTTCGAGCATCATGGCGGGCATGGAGCACTACACCGTGACGGTGGCCGGCGTGGAGCTGGAGGTGGAACGGCCCGCGACGCAGGCGGCGCGGATCCTGCGGGACGGGCAGGAGATACCGCGGGATCCGCACGGCACCTGGCGTTTCACCGGTGCCGACGGTCAGGCGCACCGGCTGCAGATGGGAACCAGCATCTGGCGTTCGACGCCGATGATGCATGTGGACGACCGGCGTGAGGACATCGTCTACTTCCGGCCGCGCTCGCCCCTGTGGCTGATCTGCGTGTACCTGTTCTGGTTGCCCGGCAATTTATTGGCCTTCCGGGCGGGCCTGTGGAGCCTCCTGCTGCTCGCGCCCACGTACCTTCTCCTCGTCGTGCTCCTGTGGAGCTCGATGCGCCGCGGGCACTACTGGCGGCATGGTCTCGCGGCCTTGCTGGTGTTCGCAGTGTCGTCCGGGCTCTATATCTGGCTCTTCGTGGATCACTGAACGTGCGAGGTATGCCCGGTTCGATCAGGATGACGGTCATGGAGCGCTACCCCGTCTCGCTGGCCGGTGTCGACCTGGAGGTGGAGGGGATCTACTCCAAACATCCGAAGTTCCTGCGCGACGGTGAGCCGTTGCCCAAGGATCGTTGGGGGAGCTGGGTTCTCGTGGATGGGCAGAGCAAGTCCCATCATCCGGGATTCGGGTACAGCCCGTTTCACTGGAGTCTGACCGTGACGCTGGACGAGCGCGACCAGGTGGTGCTCTGGCCACTGTCCCGGGTCGCGCGCATCGCTCTGGCGGTTGCCTGGCTCGGCGCGGTGGTCGGCGGGGGCATCGTCGGTGTGTTGCTCGTCGGGGCCGGCACCTGGGCCACCCTGCGCGTTCATCGGCAGCCGAACCGAAAGGCCCTTCACAGCTGGATGATCGCGGGCGTCTGGCTGGCTGTAGCGGCCTTCTACCTCTTGTACTCGGTGATGATTCACGGCCTGCGCACCTGAAAAGCCTTACACCTGCTTGAGGACGTCGGTGAGCCCCGCGATCCCGTCTCCGGTCACGTCGGTGGTCGCGTGAATGCTGATCCGGATCCGGTCGGGTTCGTGGGCGGTCACCGTGATGCCCCGCGCGGCCAGCCGGTCCCGGACCGCCGCCGCTGGCTCGCCCGTCCTGACCACGACAATGCCGGCCCTCCGGGCCGGTTCACGCGGTGAGAGGATCTGGATCCCGGCGGCGTCGAGCCGGTCGAGCAGGGCACCCACCTTCGGCTCGATCAGCCCGGCGACATCCACGGACTCGAGCAGTTCCAGCGCCGTCCCCAGTGCTGCCGACGTGAACGGCGAGAGGTTGGTGACGGACAGCTGCTGCGCCCCTTCCCGCTCCGCATGCGGTTCGCCGTCGTAGTGCGTGGGCTCCTCGACCCCGGTCCAGCTGCCGAGCGTGGGACGGATCCGGTCCAGGGCCCGCGGCGACAGGGTCAGGAAACCGGTGCCCCAGCCCGCCCGTAACCATTTCTGCCCACCGACCACGAGCGCGTCCGCGGCGGTCCAGTCCTGCTCGGCCGCCCCGAACCCCTGGATGCCGTCGACGATCAGCAGCCGGTCGTCGATCACCTCGCGGATCCCCGCCAGGTCGGCCCGGTAGCCGGTGCGGAAGTCCACGGCGCTGATCGCGACGGCGGTGGTGGCCGGGGTGAGAGCCGCGGCGATCGTTGCGGGCGTCATCCACCGGGGGACGCCGTCCACCTCCCGTTTCACAGTCCGGACCCGCATCAGCCCGGCCTCCTGCGCCCGCCACCACGGGTAGAGATTGGACGGGAACTCGTCGCGGCTCAGGAGCACCTCGCCGCCGAGGCCGAAGGCGACCTGCTGGAGCCCGGCCGAGGTACTGGTGGTGAGCAGACAGCCCTCGCGGGCGAAGCCGGTCAGCCGGGAGACCGCGGCCAGCGCCCGCTCGTCCTCGGCATGCAGATGTGCGGCCGGCTCCCCGAGCGCGGCGGCCCGGGCGGTGGCGGCGATGGCCTCGACCACCCGGCCGGACGGAGGGCCGTAGGCCGCGAAGTTCAGATAGCCGGACGGCTCCTGGAAGTCCGCCCGATACGCGTCCTCACCCCGGAGCCCGCCACTCAGTTCCTGTCCCAGCCCGTCCATGGCCGCCGATCATGCCACCGCCCGCAGTTCCCCGGCCGCGAGCGTCCCTCATTCTCTTCGTGATCATGCAAAACCTCCCCGTTGATCATGGAGCAGACCGCCCGGTCCTCGGTCCAGCACCGCTTGTGCTTCCGCGCGTGTGGACGGCCTCCGGGTCGCCCACCCACCGCCAACGGTGCAATGTCACTGGCCCCATTCGGCTGCATCGCCCCTGCCGTCGCGAGGGGCTGCCAAGTGCCGCAATATTTGCTACGGCCGTGTTAACGGTTGCCTGACGTGCCTATTCAGGCGCATCCGACACGGCCGCAGCTCTTCCGTCCCCGAGAACGCTGTGCAATATTACTGCCGTGGCTGAGCGAGGGCGTGTCGTCGTGATCGGGGCCGGCATCGTCGGTGCCGCGATCGCCCGTTCCCTCGGGCGCGGCGGGCACGAGGTGATCGTGCTCGACCGGGGGCCCACCGCGGGTGGTACGTCGGCGAGTGGGGAAGGCAATCTCCTCGTGTCCGACAAGGGTCCCGGCGCCGAGCTGGAGCTCATGCAGCGGTCGCTGGAGCTCTGGCGGGAGCTCGACGGGCAGCTGCGCGACGAACTGCCCGCCGGGTTCCCCTCCCTGGAACTCGATCACAAGGGTGGTCTGGTGGTGGCCACCACAGCCTCGGGTGCCATGGCACTGCGAGAGTTCGCGACCCGGCAGCGCCCGGCGGGAGTCGTGGCGCAGGAGGTCGACGAGCAGCAGGTACGTGAGCTCGAACCCGACCTCACCCGTGACTACACGGCGGCGGTCTTCTACCCCGGCGATGCCCAGGTGCAGCCCGTGGTGGCGACCGAGTCGCTGCTGGCGTCGGCGCGTCTGCACGGCGCCCAGGTGCGTCAGGGGGTCGAGGTGACCGGGCCGATCATGAGCGCCGGCCGGCTGGTAGGTGTGCAGACCTCCGGTGGGCCGGTGTACGGCGACGCCGTGGTGCTCGCGGCCGGGCCGTGGTCGGGCGGTTTGTCCGCCGGGCTCGGCGCACCGTTGCCCGTGCGCCCGCGCCGCGGCACCGTACTGGTGACAACCCGCATGCCGCAACGTATTCGCCGCAAGGTCTACGATGCCGACTATGTCGGGGCGGTCGGGTCCGGCGCGGCTGACCTGCAGGTGTCCAGCGTCGTCGAGTCCACCGCCGCGGGTACTGTTCTGATTGGATCGTCCCGCGAGCGCAAGGGCTTCGACGACCGGATCGAGGCTCGTGTGGTTGCCGCGATGGCCGCGAAAGCCCTCTTGCTGTTCCCTTTCCTGAAGGATGTCCCGGTGATGCGGGCCTATGGTGGTTTCCGGCCGTTCGTGCCCGATCATCTCCCGGTGATCGGCCCGGACCCGCGTCTGGCGGGTCTCTGGCACGCGACCGGTCACGAGGGCGCGGGCATCGGGCTGAGCCTGGCCACGGCCGAGATCCTCACGGCCCTGATGGATGGAACCAGCAACGGGGAGAATCCCTTTCGCGTTGACCGCGATACCCTCGCGCCCTATCTGGAAGAGGTCGTCTGATGGGCCCGCAGCGTCTTCCCGCCACCCAGGACCCGGTGGCCCCCCGCGACTCCGGCCCGCTGACGATCACCGTCGACGGCGCCGAGGTCACCGGTCAGGTGGGCCAGACCGTCGCCGGCCTGCTGTTGGGCGCCGGGCGCGTGTCCTGGAGAACCAGCCGAACCGGTCGCCCGCGTGGGGTTTTCTGTGGAATCGGCGTGTGCTTCGACTGCCTGGTGACGATCAACGACATCCCGGACGTGCGGGCCTGCCAGCGCCGCGCCACCGAGGGCGACGTGGTGAGCACCGAGCCGCCGGTCCGGGAGGCCTCGGCATGAGTGCGAACCGGATGGTGGACGTGCGCGGTGGGGTTTCGGGGACACTTTGCATGATCACGGACGGGGTTGGCGGGGGTCGGGGGCACCGGGAAGGTTGGCATGATCTCGGGGGTGCGCGTGTTTGAGGCTGCTGGGGGTGTTCTTGTTGTTGGTGGGGGGCCGGCGGGGATGGCTGCTGCGGCTGCTGCCTTACGGCACGGCGCGCGCGTGACCTTGCTGGAGGCTGGGTACGACCTCGGGGGGCAGTACTGGCGGCATCTGGCGGACGAGCGCCGGGGCGCACACGAGCACCGGTTGCATCACGGCTGGAGCACCTTTCAGCGGTTGCACGAGGAGATCACTGGTCATCCGCGCTGTGACGTGGTGCTCGGGGGGAGCGTCTGGGCCATCGACCGGCACGACGACGCCCCGCCGGTCGTGCACGTCATGGTCGGTGCCCCGGACGGCACGGACCGCGAACCCCGCAGCTACACCCCCGACCGGCTGATTCTGGCCACCGGCGGTCAGGAACGCACGTTGCCGTTCCCCGGCTGGGACCTGCCGGGCGTCTTCACTGCCGGCGCCGCCCAGGCCCTGGCGAAGGGGGAACGGGTCGCGGTCGGGCAGCGGGTGCTCGTCGCGGGGGCCGGGCCCTTCCTGCTTCCCGTGGTCAGCAGCCTGATCCGGACCGGGGCCACGGTCGTCGGGGTCGCCGAGGCCTCCGGCCGCAGGCGTCTGGCCCGCGGCTGGCTGACCCGGCCCTGGGAACTGGCGAGCACCTCGTCCAAGGCGGGCGAGCTGGGCGGTTACCTGAAAGATCTGGTGCGCCATCGCGTCCCCTATTGGACCGGCCGGACCGTCGTGGCCGCCCACGGCACCGACCGGGTGCACTCGGTCACCCTGGCCGACCTTCACCCCGACTGGACCCGCGTCGAGGGTTCCGAGCGGGTCGTGGAGGTCGACGCGGTGTGTGTGAGCCACGGATTCGTCCCCCGTACCGAACTCGCCGTCGCGGCCGGATGCCAGCTCGACGAGCAGGGTTTCGTCATCACGGCGGCCGGTCAGCAGACGTCCGTGCCGAACGTCTACAGTGCCGGTGAACTCACCGGGATCGGCGGGGCCGATCTGGCCCTCGCCGAGGGAGAGGTGGCCGGGACCACGGCGGCCGGGGGCGTGCCTCGTCCATCATTGATCGGCCAGCGAAAAAACCTACAGAACTTCGCCATCCGGCTGGAATCCGCGCACGGCATCCGGCCCGGATGGCAGACCTGGCCCGACCCGCAGACGATGCTCTGCCGGTGCGAAGACGTCACCGTCGGCGAACTGCGCGACATCGCCGCCAAGACGCAGTCCCGCGGGCTGCGTTCCCTGAAACTGACCACCCGCGCCGGGCTCGGCGTGTGCCAGGGCCGCACCTGCGGCCGTAACGTGGAAGACCTCCTCAGCGAAAGCCTCTTGCCGGCCGGCCGTACCTCCTATCGACCCATTGCGACACCGGTCCGGCTCGGGGAACTTGCCGCGACCATCACCCCAGAACGAGAGGACCCTCTTCCGTGAGCACGCATCAACCGGGCCAGCCCGTCAACTTCCAGGGCGTCATCGTCGCCACCGCGCTGCCCTACAAGGAGAACCCTGACGCACCGGCCGGTCTCGAGGTCGACTACGACAAGTTCGCCGAGCACTGCGACTGGCTGATCAGCAACGGCTGCCGGGGCGTGGGCCCGAACGGCTCGCTGGGCGAGTACTCCTCGCTGACCGACGCCGAGCGCCGCAAGGTGATCCAGGTCGCGGTCGAGGCCGTCGACGGTCGGGGACTGGTCGTGGCCGGCGTGCACGGCCCGGGCTGGCACCAGGCCCAGCACTGGACCCGTCTGGCCGCCGAAGACGGCGCCGACGGCGTGCTCTCACTGCCGCCCACGATGTACCGGGCCTCCGACGAGCAGGTGATCGAGCACTTCTCGAAGATCGCCGAGGTCGGCCTGCCGGTGATGATCTACAACAACCCGATCGACACCAAGGTCGACCTGGTGCCCTCGCTGGTCGCGCAGATCGCCCAGATCCCGAACATCTCGGCGATCAAGGAGTTCAGCGGCGATGTGCGCCGCAAGTTCGAGATCTCCGAGCTGTGCGACATCGACGTGGTCGCGGGGGCCGACGACGTGCTGTTCGAGCTGATGATCGACGGCGCGGTGGGCTGGTTCGCGGGCTTCCCCAATGCCTTCCCGGCCGAGTCGGTGGAGATCTACGAGCACATGCGGGCCGGCCGGGTCGAGCAGGCCCGCGCCCTGTACGAGCGTCTGGTGGCGGTGTTCCGCTGGGACTCACGCGTCGAGTTCGTGCAGGCCATCAAGCTCAGCATGGAGATGGTCGGCCGGTACGGCGGCCCGTGCCGTCCGCCGCGGGGTCCGCTGACGCCCGAGCACACCGCCCGGGTGCGCGCCGACATGGAGCGCGCGATCGCGGGCATCGAGTCGCTGCGCGCAGGAGTCTGATGAGGTCGAAAAGGCTCTTCTCCGCGGTCGACTCGCATACCGAGGGAATGCCGACGCGGGTCGTGACCGGTGGCGTCGGGGTGATCCCGGGTGCCACCATGAACGAGCGGCGGCTGCACTTCATCGCTGAGATGGATCACCTGCGCAAGCTCTTGGTGAACGAACCCCGCGGGCACGCCGCCATGAGTGGCGCCATCCTGCAGCCGCCCACCCGGCCCGACGCCGACTTCGGCGTGCTGTACATCGAGGTCTCCGGCTGCCTGCCGATGTGTGGGCACGGAACCATCGGGGTGGCGACCGTTCTCGTGGAGACGGGCATGGTCGAGGTGGTCGAGCCGGTGACGACGATCCGGCTGGACACCCCGGCCGGTCTCGTTGTCGCGAAGGTGGCCGTGAGCGACGGCCACGCCGACTCGGTGACCCTGGAGAACGTGCCCTCGTACTGCGAGCGCCTCGACGAGAAGATCGAGGTGCCGGGCCTGGGCGCCGTGCCCTACAGCCTGGCCTTCGGTGGGAACTTCTACGCCATGGTCGATCTCGACGCGGTGAAGCTTCCGTTCGAGCGCGCCCGGCAGCAGGAGATCCTCAGTGCGGGTCTGGCCATCATGAACCAGATCAACCTCCAGGCCCCGCCCCGGCATCCGGAGATCGACGGCGTGAACCATTGCCATCACGTTGAATTCATCGCCCCCGGATCGGACGCGACGCTGTCCCGGCACGCGATGGCCATCCACCCGGGCTGGTTCGACCGCTCACCCTGCGGCACCGGCACGTCCGCGCGGATGGCCGAGCTGCACGCCCGCGGTGAGTTGCCGCTGCACCAGGATTTCGTCAACGAGTCGTTCATCGGCAGCCGGTTCGTCGGACGTCTGATCGGCGAGACCACGGTCGGCGGGCGCCCGGCGGTTCTGCCGACCATCACCGGACGGGCGTGGGTGACCGGCATCGGGCAGTACATGCTGGACCCGAGCGATCCGTACCCGGAAGGTTTCGAGTTCTGAGATGAGCAACGACGAGATGACGACCAACGACCTGGACCAGATCCTCGCGGCCGCCGCGGCCGTGCCCCTGACCGGCCCGGCCGCCGCCTCGCCGACGCAGCGGGCCGGCTGGCTGGAGGCGGTCGCCGACGTGCTGGACGGCGCCGCCGACGAGCTGATCCCGCTGGCGCAGGCGGAGTCCCACCTGCCGGCGGCACGGTTGACGGGTGAGCTGAAGCGCACGACGTTCCAGGCCCGCCAGTTCGCGGACGCGTTGCGCGCCGGCACCCTGACGCCCACCCAGGTGGACGGGCCCGACGCCGGCTGGGGCAGCGGCCCCCGGCCGGACCTGCGGCGCACCGTGGTGCCACTGGGCCCGGTGCTGGTGTTCGCCGCGAGCAACTTCCCGTTCGCGTTCAGCGTGTTCGGTGGTGACACCGTCTCCGCGCTGGCCGCCGGCTGCCCGGTGGTGGTGAAGGCCCACCCGGGCCACCCGGAACTGTCACGGCGCACGGCCGAACTCGTCGCGGCCCAGCTGCCGGAAGGGCTGTTCGCCCTGATCGAGGGGGTCGAGCCGTCGCTGACCGCGCTGCGCGACTCCCGGATCAAGGCCGTCGGGTTCACCGGCTCCACCAGTGGTGGGCGGGCGTTGTACGACATCGCCGTCGCGCGGGCCGAGCCGATCCCGTTCTACGGGGAACTGGGCAGTGTGAACCCGGTGGTGGTGACACCGCAGGGATGGGCGCAGCGGCCGGGCGAGATCGTCGGCGGCTGGCTGGACTCGCTGCTGCTGGGCTCGGGGCAGTTCTGTACCAACCCGGGCGTGGTGTTCGTGCCCGACGCGCAGGCGTTCCTGGCCACGGTCGAGCTGCCGCAGCCCGGCCGGATGCTGAACGACCGGCTGGAAGAGGGTTTCCAGAAGTCCACCGCGCTGGTGGCGCAGCTCCCGGGCGTGCGGGAGGTGGCCGGCGGCCCGGCGAACGAGCAGGGTGTCGCGGCCCGGATCTTCGCCACCACGCTGGAGCAGCTCGACCCGCAGGCGCTGGACACCGAGATGTTCGGCCCGGCCGGTCTGGTCGTCGAATACGGCGACACGGGTGCGCTGGTCGATGTGCTGCAGCAGATGCCGGGGCAGCTGACCGGTACGGTCCAGGGCACCGATCAGGGGGACGAGGTGGCCGCCGAGGTGGTCGCGGCGCTCAGCGCCCGGGTCGGCCGGGTGCTCTACAACCAGTGGCCCACCGGCGTCAGCGTGACCGCGGCGCAGCAGCACGGAGGGCCGTACCCGGCGTCGACCAACCCGCTGACGACCTCGGTCGGTCTGGCGGCGGTCGAGCGGTTCCAGCGGCCGGTGTCCTTCCAGGGTCTGCCCGCCGGTCTGCTCCCGGCAGAACTCCGGTAAAGTCGGCGGGCTCCGGAAAAGTGTTTTCCGCCGTCGTCAGTGGGGGAGGTCGAATGGCATCGCACATCGGTCCGGTCGCCGCGGGCTCGAGCCTGCGGATCACCGTGGAGGAGGCCCTGGCCTCTGCCATCGTGTCCGGTGAGCTGGCCCCCGGCACCCTGCTGACGGCGCCCACGCTGGGTGCCCGGTTCGGGGTGTCCGCCACGCCCGTGCGCGAGGCGATGCTGAACCTGCAGAAGCGGGGTTTCGTCGAGACGGTCCGGAACAAGGGTTTCCGGGTCACCGACGTCAGCGAGCAGGACCTGTGGGAGATCGTCCGGATCCGCCAGCTGCTCGAGGTGCCGGCGATGCGCGACATCGCCCGCATCCTGCAGCCGTACACGGCCACGGAGCTGCGGGCCAAGGCCGACCTGATCGTGGAGGCGGCGGCATCGGCCGACATCCCCACGTATCTGGCGGCCGACGTGGATTTTCATCTGACCCTGCTGCGACTCACCGGGAACGAGCGGCTGGTCGAGCTGGTGCGCGACCTGCGCCAGCAGACCCGGATGGTCGGGCTGACCAACTTGATCGGCAGCGACGAGCTGGCGCGCTCGGCGGCCGAGCACCATCAGCTGATGGACCTGCTCGAGCGCCGGGACGGCCGGGGGGCGCAGCAACTGCTGCACTCCCACATCGAGCACGTGCTCGGCTGGTGGAGTGGCCGCGTCGAGACCCAGTAAGGTTTTACTTTCTCTCACGAAGGGCCGGTCACCACACCAGGTGACCGGCCCTCGCGCTTTGTTCCCGGCCTGCGGAGAATTACTGGTGATCCGTGGCTTTCGGTGGAGCCGGCCCTCGCCGCCAGAAACATTAATCGTTTGTAACTAGTTCACCCCGGGGCTTCACCTGCGAGGTGTGACATATTACTGTTCCACCAGGTACCCGGGCCGAACCAGTAGCCGTCCCGCCGGCTGTTCCCCCGTGCCCGGCGTGCAGAACCGCACCGTGAGCAAAGCTTTCGCTGATGTCGACGAGCGTGGACCGCCCCGACGCGCAGCAGATGTGCATCCGGCGGGTATCCGCGTGATTCCGGAAGGCAGAACCTGTGAAGAGAAGTACACCCCGCGTGACCGTGGGCAGTCTGATGATGGCCTCGGTCCTGGCTGTGTCGGCCTGCTCCGGCAGCTCGTCCAGCGCTTCCGGCCCGGGCAGCAGCGGCTCCACGGACACTCCGGCCACGGGCGGCACCATGCAGGTGCTGCAGGCCGCCGACTTCTCCTACCTCGACCCCACCCGGGGCTGGGACGGCGGGGTGAACGCCTTCTACCGGCTGGTCTACCGCACGCTGGTGACGAAGGCGGCGAACAATGCCGAAGACCCGAACGCGATGGTGCCCGACCTGGCGCAGTCGCTGGGCAAGGTCTCGGACGACGGCCTGAGCTGGACCTACACGCTGAAGAAGGGCGTCAAGTTCGACACCGGTGCCGAGATTACCTCCAAGGACGTGAAGTTCGGCATCGAGCGGAGCTGGGACCCGCAGATCGGCATCGGCTCGCCCTATCTCAAGCAGCTGATCGACGCGCCCGACGACTACCAGGGTCCCTATCAGTCCGGCTCGCTCGACACGATCGAGACACCCGACGACGCCACCATCGTCTTCCACCTCAAGAAGGCCTACCCGGAGTTCGACGCGGCCCTGTCGATGCCCAGCGGCACCCCGTTCCCCGAGGGCACGGGCGAGGGGGACGAGTTCATCTCCGACATCGTTGCCTCCGGCCCGTACGACCTGGAGAAGTACACCCCGGGCAGCCTGATCGAGCTCAAGCGCAACCCGGAGTGGGACGCCTCGACCGACGACGTGCGCAAGGCCTACCCGGACGCCTGGAAGTTCAACATCGGCCTCGAGGGCGCCACGATCGACGAGCGCCTGATCGCCGGGCAAGGCAGCGATGCCAACGCGATCGCCGGCACCGTGCAGACGGCCACCATCGCCCGCCTGCAGACGCCCCAGCTGAAAGCCCGCACGATCAAGGCGGCTTCGACCTGCCTGACGTACATGGGCCTGAACACCACGAAGAAGCCGCTGACCGACGTGAAGGTGCGGCAGGCGATCAGCTACGCGGTGGACAAGAGTGCCGTGCTCAACGCCACCGGCGGCACCCAGTTCGCCACGGTCGCCAGCACGATCATTCCCTCCACGGTCTCCGGTCACACCGACTTCGACCTCTACCCGAGCCAGAACAACGCCGGTGACGTGGACAAGGCCCGGCAACTGCTGACCGAGGCCGGCTACGCCGACGGTTTCGAGATGACGCTCGACATCCGGCCGATCCCCGCGGTGCAGCGTCAGGCCGAGGCGATCCAGCAGTCGCTGAAGAAGGTCGGCATCGACCTGAAGCTCAACGTCATCGACACCTCCACGTACTACGAGACGATCGGTACGCCGAGCCAGCAGCACGACGCCGCGATCACCGGCTGGTGCCCGGACTGGAACTCCAGCGCCTCGACCTTCGTCCCGCCGCTGTTCGACGGGCGCAACATCACCGAGAAGGGCAACAACAACCTGGCCCAGCTGGACGACGACGCGGTCAACACGGCGATCGACAAGGCCAAGGCGATGACCGACATCGACGCGGCCAACCAGGCCTGGGGAGCGCTGGACGAGCAGATCATGAAGCTCGCCCCGATCGTGCCGCTGAACGTGGAGAACCGGATCTACCTGCCCGGCGAGAACGTGGCCGGGGTGATCACCCCCAGCGGTGACTACGACTACACGATCATCGGTCTCAAAGACCCGTCCAAGGGCTGACATGAGCATCCCCGTCACCGGACTGACGGTGCCGGCGGAATCCGATCAGGAGACCGCCGGCACCACCCCGGAACCACGCTCGAGCGTGATCCGCACCCTGCTGCGCGATCCGGTCGCCGCCGCCTGCCTGGCCTACATCGTGCTGGTCCTGCTGATGGCCGCCTTCGCCCCGCTGATCGTGAAGGTCAGCGGGTGGGACCCGTACGAGTTCGACCAGAGCGCCATCGACGCCAACATGGGTGGCATCCCCCTGGGCGGCTTCTCCGGCTCGCACTGGCTGGGTGTCGAGCCCGGCACCGGCCGCGACATCTTCGCCCGCATCGTCTACGGTGCCCGGGCCTCGATGCTCATCGCGATCAGCGCCACCGTGCTGACCACCGCGCTGGGGGTGGTGTTCGGTCTGCTGGCGGGGTATTTCGGTGGACGCACCGACATGGTGATCTCGCGGGTGATGGAGTTCCTGATGGCCTTCCCGGCGCTGATCTTCATGATCGCCGTGCTCTCGGCGCTGCCCGCCGACGACCGTCAGTACCTGCTGGTCGTGGTGATCTCGGTGTTCGGCTGGCCCTACCTGGCGCGCATCGTGCGCGGGCAGACCATGTCGCTCAAGCAACGCGAGTTCGTCGAGGCGGCCGTGGCCTCCGGCGCCTCGCGCCGCACCGTGGTGTTCACCGAGATCCTGCCCAACCTGCGATCGACCATCCTGGTGATGGTGACGCTCGCGGTGCCCGGCTACATCGGCACCGAGGCGGGGCTGAGCTTTCTGGGCGTCGGTGTGGTGCCGCCCACGCCGTCGTGGGGTCAGATGATCGCCAGTTCGGTGAACTGGTACTCGGTGGTGCCGTTGTACTTCGTGGTACCCGGCACCTTCCTGGCGCTGCTCGTGCTGTCGTTCATGGTGCTCGGTGACCGGGTGCGCTCCGTGGTCGACCCGAAAGGCCGCTCATGACCCGCTACGTCGTGAACCGGCTGGCCGGAATGGTTCTGGTGCTGTTTCTGGTCTGCTTGTTCACCTACATGGTGTTCTTCCTGCTCTCGCCCGACCCGGCGGTGCAGATCTGCGGCAAGAACTGCACCCCCGAGCGCATCGACCAGATCCGGGCCAACCTCGGCCTGACCGATCCGTTCGTCACCCAGTTCCTGAACTTCCTGCGCGGGTTGTTCGTCGGCCGTGAGTACGAGGGCGGCATCACCTGCCCGGCGCCCTGCCTGGGCTATTCGTTCCAGACCTCGCAGGTCGTCACCGACATGATCGTGCAGCGCCTGCCGGTCACCGCTGTCGTGGCGGTCGGCGCGGCCGTGCTGTGGCTGCTCATGGGCGTGGTCGGCGGGCTGATCAGCGCCGTGCAGGAAGGGAAGTTCGCCGACCGCTTCATCGCCGGTCTGACGCTCGGCGGCATGTCGGTGCCCAACTACGTGCTGGCGCTGGCTCTTCAGTACGTCTTCGTGGTCTGGCTGCAGTGGCTGCCCTTCCCGCAGGCCGTGCCGTTCGCCGACGACCCGGTGCAGTGGTTCCTCAATTTCATCCTGCCCTGGTCGGTGCTCGCGATCGGTTACGCCTCCTCCTACACCCGGCTCACCCGGGCCAACGTCATCGACACCCTGGGCGAGAACTTCGTGCGCACGGCCAAGGCCAAAGGCCTTCGTCCCGATCTGGTCTGGCGCCGGCACGCGCTGCGCCCGGCCCTGACGCCGATCGTCACGATCGCCGGGATGGACTTCGCCGGGCTGCTCGGTGGCGCCCTGATCACCGAGACGGTCTTCGGCATCAACGGGGTCGGCAAGCTCGCAGCCGACTCCATCACTAAGAACGACCAGCCGGTGATCATGGCGGTCACCCTGCTGGCCGCGTTCTTCGTGGTGGTCGGCAACATGGTGGTCGACCTGCTCTACTCGGCCATCGATCCGCGCGTGCGGGTGGGGGTTTCGGCATGAGTCTGACGGCGAGAGGCCTGACGGTCACCTTCGGCGCCACCAACGTGGTGGACGGCATCGACTTCGAGGTGCCCCCGGGCGGCACCCTCGGCATCGTCGGGGAGAGCGGCTCCGGAAAGTCCATGACCAGCCTGGCGATCATGGGCCTGCTGCCGGCCTCGGCCACGCGCGGCGGCAGCATCGACTTCGCCGGCACCGAGCTGACGAAGGTCACCGAACGGCAGATGCGCGCGATCCGGGGCGACCGCATCGCGATGATCTTCCAGGACCCGCTGTCGTCGCTGAACCCCTACTACACCGTGGGCACGCAGATCGCTGAGGCGTACCGCTCCCACCGGTCCGGGGTGAACCGTAAAGCCGCGCGGGCGGCGGCGATCGAGGCGATGGACCGGGTGCACATCAAGGACGCCGGCAAGCGGGTGGACGACTACCCGCACCAGTTCTCGGGCGGCATGCGCCAGCGCGTGATGATCGCCATGGCGCTGTCCACCGAGCCCGAGCTGATCATCGCCGACGAGCCCACCACGGCGCTCGACGTCACGGTGCAGGCCCAGATCCTCGATCTGCTCGCCGAGGTGCGCCGTGACACCGGAGCCGCACTGATCCTCATCACCCACGACCTGGCCGTCGTCAGCGAGGTCGCCGACCACCTGATCGTCATGCGGCACGGCCGGGTGGTCGAGAACGGCACCGCCGAGCAGATCTTCTCCGATCCGCAACACCCCTACACGCAGGCCCTGCTCGACGCGGTGCCGCGCATCGACGACAGCATCGGCGACCTGCGCCCGGTCTCGGGAGGTCCGGCATGACGCTTCTTCAGGCGAAGGACCTGGTGAAGGAGTTCGACGTCGCGGGCACGGCCGGGCTGGTGAAGCCCGCGCGGCGGTTCACGGCCGTCGACCACGTCTCCTTCGAGCTGCACCCGGGCCAGACCCTGGCCCTGGTGGGGGAGTCGGGCTCGGGCAAGTCGACCACCGCGCGCCTGGCCGCCCGGCTCGTCGACGTCACCTCCGGCACCGTGCACCTGGACGGCCAGGACATCACCGCGTTGCAGGGCGGTGACCTGCTCGAGGTCCGCCGGCAGGTGCAGATGGTGTTCCAGGACCCGTTCTCGTCGCTGAACCCCCGCCACACCGTCGAGAAGATCGTCACCGCACCCCTGCGCTACCAGAAACGCCCCGTCCCGGGCGGGGTCCGGGCGGTGGCGCGGTCGCTGATGGAGCGCGTCGGCCTGAACCCCGACCACATCGACCGGTACCCGGCCCAGTTCAGCGGCGGTCAGGCCCAGCGCATCGGGATCGCCCGGGCGCTGGCGGTCGGCCCCCGGGTGCTGGTCTGCGACGAGGCGGTCTCGGCCCTCGACGTGTCGGTGCAGGCCCAGATCATCAACCTGCTGCGCGGTCTGCAGGCCGAGGAGGGCTTCGGCTGCCTCTTCATCGCCCACGACCTGGCCGTGGTGCGGCAGATCGCCACGGATGTCGCGGTGATGACGGGTGGCACGGTGGTCGAGTCCGGCCCTCGCGATGCCGTGTTCGACGCCCCGCAGCACGAGTACACCCGCAAGCTCCTCGCGGCGGTGCCCCGCATCCGGCCGGAGTGGGAGGCGGACCGCCTCCGCAATGCGGGCCGCGTCCGAGAGTCCCCATGAGGGACGAGGAACCTCACCCGCCCCGGTGGTCCCGGCGGACAAGGCCCAGACTGAGATGAGCGATCCAGCCCGTCACGATCCAGGGGAGAAAAACCATGACATCCAACCCGAACAGCCCGAGCACATCGACAACATCCGGCCCCACGCCGGCCACCCGGACGGGCTCCACCAGCTCGTCCACCCCGATCGTCCCGCGTACCTCGCCCGTCCCCGTCCCGGCTGCCCCCACCATGTCGGCCGCCCCAACCGCCCCAACCGCCCCGACCACGTCGTCCACCTCGTCCACTCCCACCACTCCCGCGGTCGATAACAGGCCGTCGCCAACCGAATCCCCGGTATCGAGTGCATCTGTTGCGGATACAGCGCAAAGAACGCACACGATCACCGCTCCCGAGGCCGCCCGGCCCTGGCTCACCACCCCCGTGCCCCAGCCCGGCACCGGCCGCCCCGCCTGGTCCGGCACCCGCCCCCCGCGCCTGGTCAACCAGAGCGTCGGCTTCCAGAACTGGATCGCGCAGGGCTGGGGGGACCGGGACGTGCCCGCTCCCGTGGATCCCGCCGCGGCCCGGGCCGCCGCCGCCCACCGCGCCCGCCTGAGTGCCGCCCTGCCCGGCCGCACCATCGTCCTGAGTGCCGGCCTGCTGAAGGCCCGCAACGCCGACGCCGACTACGCCTTCCGGGCGGACAGCGACTTCGTCTGGGCCACCTCGTGCCAGGTCGACGGGGCCGTGCTGGTGATGACGCCCAGCGGCTCCGGCCACGATGCTGTGCTGTACCTGCCCCCGCCCGCCCGGCCCGGCGAGAAGGACTTCTACGCCAGCCCTGCGCACGGTGAGCTGTGGGTCGGGCCGTCCGCCGGGATCGAGGCCTGGCAGGCCGCGCTCGACCTGCCCGTGCGCGCGATCTCCGCCTACGTACCCCCGGAGGCCGCGCACGACCTGGACGCGATCGCGCAGATCGCCGAGGTGACCTCCGACCTGCGCATGATCAAGGACGACTGGGAGATCGCCCAGCTGCGCGAGGCGATCGACGCCACCGTGGGCGGATTCGCCGCGGTGGCGGGGGAGCTGCCGCGGGTGCTGTCCGAGAACCTCAGCGAGCGCTGGCTGCAGGGTACGTTCGACCGCCACGCCCGCACGTTCGGCAACGGCCCCGGCTACGCGACCATCGTGGGATCGGGCCCGCACGCGCCGATCCTGCACTGGGTGCGCTGCGACGGCCCGATCCTTCCCGGCGAGACGCTGCTGCTGGACATGGGTGTGGAGGCGAACTCGCTGTACACGGCCGACGTCACGCGCACCATCCCGGCGGGTGGCACGTTCACGCAGACGCAGCGTGCCGTGCACGATCTGGTCGAGGCCTCGCACCGGGCCGGGATGGACCAGGTGCGTCCGGGCGCGGAGTACTCCGACTTCCACTTCGCCTCGATGGAGGTCATCGCGCAGGGCCTGCACGACTGGGGTCTGCTGCCGGTCTCGGTCGACGAGGCCCTGGCGCCCGAGGGTCAGCAGCACCGGCGGTACCTGGCCTGTGGGGTCGGGCACCACCTCGGGCTCGACGTGCACGACTGCGGCAAGTCCGACTACGAGAAGTACCAGGGCGCCCCGCTGGCGCCCGGCATGGTGCTGACCGTGGAGCCGGGCCTGTACTTCCACGCCCACGACGAGACCCTTCCGCCCGAACTGCGGGGCATCGGCGTGCGGATCGAGGACGACCTGCTGGTCACGCAGACCGGCCACGAGGTGCTCTCCGGCGCGCTGCCGATCGACGCGGCCGGACTGGAGCAATGGACCCAGGAGAACATGCGGTGACTCTCGCCCGGCCCTTCCCCCTGCGTGACGTGTCGCTGGGGGAGGGCGTGCACGCGCGCGCCCAGCACCAGATGCTGCACCTGGCCCGGGTCTACCCGGTCGACCGGGTGCTGGCCGGGTTCCGGGCCAACGCCGGGCTGGACACGCACGGGGCCCGGCCGCCGGGCAACTGGGAAGACTTCGGGCATCCGGACGAGCAGGCCTGGTCGGGAGCCGACTACCCGGGTGCGGGGGTCGCGCCGACGGCGAGTCTGTTGCGCGGGCACTACGCCGGGCACTTCCTGTCGATGCTGTCCCTGGCCTACGCCTCGACCGGGGAGGAGGTGTTCCGGGAGAAGGTGGACGAGCTGGTCGCGGGGCTGGCGCAGGTCCAGGCCGCGCTGGCCGCCACGGGCCGGTTCACCCATCCGGGATTCCTGGCGGCGTACGGGGAATGGCAGTTCGACCGGCTGGAGGACCTGGCTCCCTACGGGGAGATCTGGGCGCCCTGGTACACCTGCCACAAGATCATGGCGGGGCTTGTGGACGCCCACCAGCACGCCGGTTGTGCGCAGGCTCTGGAGGTGGTCACCTCGATGGGGCACTGGGCGGCGCAGCGCATGCAGCGGCTGGAGCGCGATCAGGTGCAGCGCATGTGGTCGCTCTACATCGCCGGTGAGTACGGCGGGATGAACGAGACCCTGGTGGCGCTGTACCGGATCACCGGGGAGAAGGACTTTCTCCAGGCCGCTTCCGCGTTCGAGATGGACTCCCTGCTCGACGCCGCTACCGACGGGCCGAACGGGCGGGACATTCTCGACGGGATGCACGCCAACCAGCACCTGCCCATGCTGGTCGGGCACCTGGCGCAGTACGAGGCCACCGGGGAACGCCGCTACCTCGACGCCGTCCTGAATCTCTGGGACCAGCTCGTGCCCGGGCGCACCTTCGCACACGGTGGTACGGGCGAGGGCGAGCTCTGGGGTCCGGCCGGGGCCGTCGCGGGCTTCGTGGGCCGCCGCAACGCCGAGAGCTGCGCCACCTACAACCTGCTCAAGATTGCCCGGGGCCTGTTCGCACACACACTCGACGTCCGCTTCGCCGACTACGCCGAGCGCGCGTCGCTCAACCACATGGTCGGATCCCGGGCCGACGTCACCTCGGACACCGACCCCGAGGTCGTCTACATGTTCCCCGTCGACGCCGGGGCCGTGCGCGAGTACGGCAACGTCGGGACCTGCTGCGGCGGGACGGGTCTGGAAAGCCATGTGAAGCATCAGGAGTCGGTCTTCTTCGAGAGTTCCGAACGGCCCGGCGACCTGTTCGTGCTCCAGTACCTGCCCTCGACCCTGACCTGGGAACGGGCGGGTGGCACGGTCACGATCGACACCCGCTACCCCCGGGACGGCCGGATCACGGTGACCGTCGGCGTGTCCGGCCGGCGCACGCTGCACCTGCGGATCCCGCCCTGGGCGCGCGATCAGGTGACGATCGACGGCGAACCGGCCCCGGTCGGTTCGCGGTATCCCGGATTCCTCAGCGTGACCCGGGATTTCAGACCCGGTGACCACCTCGTCCTCAATCTGCCGTTGCCTCTGCGCCTGGTGCCCACCCCCGACGACCCGTCACTGGTCAGCCTGGAACGGGGCCCCACCGTGCTGCTGGCCCGCGACGACGCGACCATCACGCAGACCATTTCGCCGGCCGCGTCGAGGCTTCTCGACGGCAGTCTCGGCGACTTCACCACCGAGGGTGATCTGGTCACCGTGCTCGGCCGGACGTTCGAGCCGGCCTGGTCGGGTGGCGATCACCGCTATCACCTCTACCGGCGCCTGGCCGACGACCGGATTGCCTTCCGGGGCAGTGACTCCGGGGTGCCCAATCGGCACGACCAGCACGGCTGGTCGTTCCTGGGCGCCCTCTGGTCCGGCGGGGGCCATCCGGGCATCGAGGACTTCTTCGCGGCGGTGCACCGGCACGCGCTCACCGCGGCGCGTTCGGGTCTGCTGAGCCGGCCCGAGCTGGTCCAGGTGCTCGAGGCCGCGGTCGCCAGCACCCTCGACCACCCGACCGTACCGCGACGGGCGACCACCTCGTCCACCCTGGATGACGCAGTGGCCTTCGAGATCTGGCACCGCACCGAGGATGTCGTGGTCTGGGCCCTGCCCGACGACGCCGGGGCCGAGCACGCCGCCCCGGTGATCCGGATCGACGTCACCGGAGAACGGGCCTCCTCGGGCTGGTACACCAGCCCGCCCACGGTCAGCGTCACGGTGGTGTCGCCGGGCCCGGGCATTGCCGCCCTGGAGATCGACAGCGGGAACGGAACCTGGCTCTCCGCGATCAATTCCGGTGATCTGCGGCTGGACACCGACGGCCGGCACACGATCCGGGCCCGGGCGCTCGACCAGCTGGGCCGTACCGTGCACGGGGAGCGGGAGGTGGCCGTGGACACCACCGCACCGGTGCCGACCATCCGGGTGCGCCCGCTGGGCGGCAGCAGCGTCGAGGTGACGCTGGACGCGTCCGACACGGTCTCGGGGCTCGACCGCATCCAGTGGCGCACGGCCGAGACCTTCTGGGGCGTCTACCAGGAGCCGTTCACCCGGGCACTGCACGAGCAGCCGCAGACCCTGGAGTTCACGGCGACCGACCGGGCGGGCAATGTCACCGCGCGGCATTCGGTTCAGCTGCCGGCCCTGGGCGGCTGAGTTCGGGCAGATCGTGGCACACCCGGTTGCGGCCGGTGCGCTTGGCAGCGTAGAGGTTCTCGTCCGCGGTGGCGAGCAGGTCGCGCTGCGTGGTGCGGGGCCCCCGGCCGGAGGTGCCTGGGCACCAGGCCGCACCGGTGCTGAGCGTGACGTGCAGGCCGGGCGCGATCGTGTCCCAGGCGTGCCGGTCGACGCTGCGGCGGATCCGTTCCAGCAGGTGGGCCGCGTGCTCGGGCAGGATCTCGGGCAGCACCAGCAGGAACTCCTCCCCGCCCATCCGGGCCACGAACGCCCCGGGCAGGGCGGAGACCTCGTCCTCCTGCGAGCGCATCTCCACGTAGGCGTCGAAGAAGGCATCGGGGGCGGCGAAGGCCTCGGCGAAGTTCCCCCGGACGGCGTGGAGCTGCGCCCGTTCCTGGTGCACCTTGACCAGTACCTGGCCGAGGGAGCGTTCGGCGCACAGCCGGCGGGAGGTGTCCAGGACGGGCGATCAGTAGTTCGTCGCCCAGCTTCCTCGCGCGCAAGCCGAGATCGAGGGGCTGGACGAGCATGCGCTCGGCGTTCCACACCACCCGGTCGTCCAGCTGGTCCAGAGCCTCGGAGAGCTGCTCGGTATCCATGGCCTCACCGTGCACTCCGGGCTCCCTTCGCGTTCCCCCTCATCGACGGGTGGGAGCGCTACCTGAAGTGGTGGCGAAGTGGTGGCGAAGTGGTGGCGAAGTGGTGGCGAGGGCGCGGCCCGGCACCGGCCCGTTCCCCTCCGGCACGGACCGGTGCCGGGATGCCGGGGTTCAGCCAATCGCTGCGGCCGGTCCCTGCTCAAGAGGGGCGATCGGTCCCGGACAGTCCCGGACGCCACTTCGTCGACGATGAGACGTCATGCACCCTGGGCGTGTATGCCGCCCGTTCTGTCACACCCTGTGGCTAGGGTGATACACGTGCCCGATAGTCATCATTTGCCGGATATGCCGGTGCAGCCCGTCCGCGATCCTGCCGAAGCCACCACGTCGGACGAGTTCGTCCGGGCCCTGGCCTCGTTGCGGCTCGCGGCGGGAGAGAGTTACCGCACCCTGCAGAACCGCACGGGTATCCCGCTGAGCACGCTGAACGACACGCTCGCGGGCCGGCGTAAGCCGCGCAACCCGGTGATCCGGCAGATCGTGACCGCCTACGCGGCCGACGAGGCACAGGCCGCACGCTGGCTCGAGGTGTGGTCCGCCCTGATCGTCGGGGAGTCCGCTCCCGACGATCCGATGCCACCGGTTGCGGGCGGTGCGGCCCGGCAGGCCCTGGCCGACGACGCGCACGCCGCCGCGCTCGCGGCCCCGCCCGTGCCGCGGGCCTCGCGCACCTGGATCGTCGCCGCGGTGGCCACCCTGGTCGTGGTGCTCGTGGCCGGGCTGATCTGGCAGATCCGGCTGACCGGCGACGAGCCGGTGGCCGATGCCCTGACGAAGCAGGTGGCCGGTGGTGACGCGGTGGCATCCTTCGGCGACGGCACCGAGATCACCGTGTTCAACGTCGAGAAACCCTGTCAGGACCAGCACATTCGCGAGTGCTCGCTGTCGTTGTCGCGCAGTCCGTGGAACCCTCGCAGCGAGCAGAACGTGGTCGGGCGGGTCTTTCACGAAGACACCCTGCTGACCGATTGCGTGATCGCGGACGGGCGGCGCATCGAAGACGAGGCGGGCGTCTCGACGCATCGCTGGTATCACGTCAGGGTGCCGGACAGCGGCGTGATCGGCTGGCTGCCCGCCGTGCGCACGCGTACCGAGGCGGCGATCCCGCCGTGCCTCAGGCCGCAGCCCTCGCCCTCGGCTCCCTGAGCATCCGGTGAGGGTCAGGGGGCGTTCTCGATGCAGGCGGTGACCTGGGCCTCGTCGTTGGGGAACATGATCTGGCAGAGCGAGGCGGACTGCTCGGCCGAGTCGGCCCCGTGCATCCGGTCGCTGGGGCCGGCCAGACTCAGCGTGACCACCGAGGCCGCGATGACGACCGCGGCGAGCAGCAGCGACAGCACGAGCATCGTGCGGCGGTTGCGGTCGACGTAGGCGGAGGGGCGAAGGGGCCGGCGGCGTCGCCGCGGGCGCTGACGGTGCGCCGGACTGTCGGTCAAACCTGCCTCCCCGAAGCTCTGCGCGTGGACCAGGACAAAGAGCAACTTCCGTTCGGATTCCTTCCGATCCTGCCACGCGCCCGTCCGCCCGAGGGGCGTTTCCCCAACCCTCAACAACCCTCCTTGCTGGTGATCATGCAAAACCTCCCCGGAGTTCTAGAACTCCGGGGAGGTTTTGCATGATCACGGAAGGGGTTGTTACCGGGTTCGGGAACGGTGCAGCAGCCAGACGAAGTAGGGCGCCCCGATGATGGCCGTCACCAGGCCGGCGGCGATCTCGCTGGGGGCGATCACGTATCGCCCGAGCGTGTCGGCCAGGCAGACCAGCACCGCGCCGAGGGCGACGGCGACCGGCACGGAGCGGGAGTGACGTCCGCCGGCCAGGGCCCGGGCGGCGTGCGGGGCGACCAGGCCGACGAACCCCAGCGCCCCGACCGCGCAGGCCGCGGCCGCGGTGAGTACCGCGGCCAGGGCACAGAACGCCAGGCGGGCGGCGTTCAGGCGCACACCGAGCACGCGGGGCATGTCCTCGTCGAGCACGATCAGGTCGAGGGTGCGACTGCCGAACAGGGTCAGCGGCAGCCCGATCGCCAGAGCGACGAGCACCGGGATCGACTGGTCGGTGCCCCGGCCGTAGGTGGAGCCGGACAGCCAGGTCAGAGCCAGGTTGGTGTCCCACGGCGAGACCACCACGACGATCAGGGTGGTGATCGCGGCAGCCCCGGAACTCACGCCGATACCGATGAGCACGAGCCGTTCCGAGGACAGACCGCGCCCGGTGGCCCGGGTGCCGGCGGCCAGCCAGAGCACCAGGGCGAACGTGAGCAGGGCGCTCAGCGTGGCCAGGCCCATCATCGGCCAGATCCCGAGGCCGGGCAGCAGCACCACGACGGCCACCGCGCCGACCGAGGCGCCGGGCGTGACGCCGAGCAGGCCGGGCTCGGCCAGCGGGTTGCGGCACACGGCCTGCACGATCGCGCCGGCCAGGGCCAGGGCCGCACCACCGGCCAGGGCCGCCAGCACGCGGGGCCAGCGCTGGCTGAGAGCGAAGTTGACCTGGGTGCCGGCGGCGTCGCGAACCCAGTTGACCACGTCGCCCAGCAACACCACACGCTGACCGAGCAGCAGGCCGGCCACCAGCGAACCGACCAGGGCGAGCACGAGCACCACCCACAACCCGGCCACCCACCGACCCGAACGCACCGTGCCGTGCGCACCCCGCGTCCCCTGGCCGACAGCACCGCCCCGCAACTGCCGCGCCAGCCAGACCAGCACCACCGCCCCCGACAGGGTCGTCACCACGCCCGTGGGAATGGCGATGGAGACGTCCGCGGGCAGGAAGAGCCGCAGCAGCACGTCCGCCGAGGTGACCACCAGCGCGCCGAAGATCCCGGCCAGCGGCAGCAGGAGCACGTGCCGGCCGAGGCCGGGTAGCCGGCGCGCGGCCGAGCGGGCGGCGACCCCGGCCGACAGGCCGACGAAACCGATGGGGCCGGTGACGGTCACGGCGGTGGCGGCCAGCAGCACCGCGAGCAGCACGGCGAACATCCGGCTGCGGCGCACGTCGATGCCCAGCACCCGCGCGGAGTCGTCGCCCAGCGCCATCACGTCCAGGCGGTGGGCCAGCAGCAGGAGCCCGATCACGCCCAGGGCGATCAACGGGATCGCGAGTTTCACCTGCTGCGAGCCCGACTGCACGGTGGTGCCGCTCTGCCAGGCGAACAGGCCCTGGGTCTGGACCTGGAAGAGCATGAGCAGCACGTAGCTGAGCGAGCTGAGGGCCAGCGCGATCGCGGAACCGGCCAGCACCAGACGGGTCGGGCCGCCGTCCCCGCCGCGGGAGATCAGCAGCACCAGGCCGGCCGCGGCCAGACCACCGGCGAAGGCGGTCAGCCCGTCCAGGTAGAAGGGCAGGCTGATGCCGAACGAGGCGACCGCCACGACGGTCAGATAGGCGCCGGAGTTGACCGCGAGGGTGTCGGGCGAGGCCAGCGGGTTGCGAGCCACGGACTGCAGGGTCGCGCCGGCCACGCCCAGGGCCAGGCCGATCAGCACGGCCGCGCCCAGGCGGGGCAGCCGGCTGGCGATCAGGATCGCCGTGGCGTCCGAGTCGTCGCCACCGGCCACGGATCTCAGCAGTTCGCCGACCCCCAGGTCGGCGGTGCCCTGGGTCAGGTGCACCGCGCCGAGGGCTGCCAGGGCGATCAGGCTCACCGCGAAAACCGCGGTGACGGATAACTTCTTACCAGAGGACGCGGGTTGCCCCGGGGACGCGGCGGGCGTCCCCGGGGCAGCGGTGCGGGTTGCGGTCACCGATCAGCTGTTAGCGGCGCCGGTGATGTTCTCCACCACCGTGTCGATGTACGCCTGCGCCGCCTTCGGGCCACCGAACATCCAGATGCCACTGTCGATCGGCTTGGCCCGGTCGGCCTCGACGAACGGCAGCTTCTTCCAGATCGCGTTGTCCTTCAGCGAGGTGACCCAGTGGTCCTTGACGTCGCCGTCCAGGACATAGAGGAAGGTGGTGTCGGCGTCGCTGATCTTCGTCAGGCCCTCGACGTCGATGGTGGCCAGGCCGTAGTCGGCGTCACCACCGGTCGGGTACTGGTTCTCCAGGCCCAGTTCCGCCGCCACGGCACCGAAGTACGAGGTCGGCGTGTACATCCGGATCGACACCGTGCCGGACTGCACCCAGCCGTCGGACATGGTGAACGGCGCACCGGACTTGCCGGCGGCCTCCAGAGCAGCCTTGCCCTCCTTGATCGCCGTGTCGAAGTCGGCCAGCAGCGTGGTGGCCTGGGCCTGCTTGCCCGTGGCCTCGGCCAGCGTGTTCACCGTCGTGCGCATGTAGCCGATCGCGTCCTTGCCGTCCGAGCCCTTGAGCACGACGACCGGGGCGATCTTCTCGAGCGAGGCGTACACCTTGTCGTCGAGACCGGTGACGGAGACGATCAGGTCGGGCTCCAGGGCGGAGATCGCGTCGGTGTTCGGGGTGCCGCGCTCGCCGACGTCGGGGGTGTCCGCGTCGAGGGGGACCACGGTGTCGTAGATGTTGTAGTTCTTGACGTCGGCCGCGCCGACCGGGGTGACGCCCAGCGAGAGCAGGTTCTCGGTGAGGCCCCACTCCAGGGAGACGACCTTGGTGGCCGGGGCGTCGAGCTTGACCTGCGTGCCGCGGGCGTCGGTGACGGTCACCGGGCCGCCGGCCGTGGCCGACGGGGTGCTCTCGGACGAGCCGGCGGAGGACTCGGTGGTGCCACAGGCGGACAGCAGCAGGGCGAGGGCCGCGGCGGAGGTCGCGGCGACCGTCAGCGCACGACGGGGGCGGGAGAACATGCGGTTCCTTCTGGGGATGGGGTGGAATTACCGGCTGAGCTGGCGTGCTCGCCGGTTCGTGTGCCGTCCGACCGGGCTGGTGCGGACGGTGCCGTGCTCGTCGACCTCGACGTCGATCCGTAGCCCGTACACCTCACTGATCAGGTCGGCCGTGAACACCTGCGCCGGGGTGCCGGTGGCCCGGACGACTCCCGCATGCAGCAGGACCACCTCGTCGGCCACGGCGGCGGCCTGGTTCAGGTCGTGCAGCACCACACCGATCGCAACGTTGTGCTCGTCGGCGAGATCCCGCACGATGTCGAGGATCTCGACCTGGTAGCGGAGGTCGAGGAAGGTGGTCGGTTCGTCCAGCAGCACCACGTGCGTGTCCTGGGCCAGGCAGGTGGCCAGCCAGACCCGCTGCAGTTCGCCGCCGGACAGCTCGTCCACCGGGCGTTCCGCCATCGTGGCCACGCCGGTCTGCTCCAGGGCCCGCTGCACCACGGCCGCCCCGTTCTCGTCCCCACTGCCGAAACGTCCTCGGTACGGGTGGCGCCCGTACGCGACGACGTCCTTGACCCGCACCCCGCCGGGGGTGGGGCGGGACTGGGTGAGCAGGGTGACGCGGCGGGCGAAGTCCTTGGGGTGCAGGGTGCGGGCCTCGAGCCCGTCGCCGAGCGTGACCCGTCCGGCCTGCGGGGTGTGCAACCGCGCCAGGGAACGCAGCAGGGTGGACTTGCCCGAGCCGTTCGGGCCGATCAGAGCCGTGACCCGTCCGGCCCGCAGGGCGATCCGGGCGTCCCGGACGACGGTCTTGCCGTCATATCCGAGGGTCAGATCGGTACCGGAGAGCGCGGGGTTCATCTCCGCACTGGGTAAGGGCAGGCTCACGAAGGTGAGGCTAACCTACCCACCCGCCCGATGTGTTCCCGGGTATCGGGGAGCAGGCCTCGTTCATGGCTGATCCACAGCTACGTCTCCACCTCAGGTAGGACGGGATCGTTCCGGGGGACAGCAGATCGCGACCGTGGTCTGACGCGCGGCACAGCCTTCCGGACGAGGATGGGGGCATGTTCTCCACCACCGACGAGCGCGGCGTCCCCGTCGTGCGCGACACCAGCGGCCGGGCGGGCGCGGTGTCCGGGGTCGTGGCGTCCAGCTTCGTGCTCGGCGCCGTGACCTCCTACGCCCAGGGCTTCCTTCCCGGCGTGATCAGCTCGCTGGCCAACTCGGCCAGTGGCTGGACGATCATCACGGTGCTGCTGCTCCTGGGGTTCCGGTCCGCGCCGCTACCCTCGGCACTCCTGGGGGCTGCGAGCTTCGTACTTCTCACCCTCGGCTACACCCTGGCTTCGGCCCTGCGCGGCTACACCTACGACCCGACCCTGTTCTGCCTCGTCGGTGTCGTCGTGGGCCCCTTCGTCGGGCTGGCCGCGGCCTGGCTGCGTGAGCGTGACCTGCGTGCCGCCCTGGCCACCGCCGCCCTGGCCGGGATCGCCGTCGGGGAGGCGGTCTACGGCCTGACCGTCGTCGCCGACAGCACCAGCCCGTTCTACTGGACGCTGAGCGGCCTGACCGGGCTGGGCCTGGCGGCCTGGATGGCCGTCCGCCGCCTGCAGACGTCGCTGGACATCACCCTGGCCCTCGGGCTGACGGCCGTGGTGGCGGCCGGGTTCCTGATCAGTTACCAGAACCTCGGCACGGCTCTCTAAACTCGGCGGGATGAGCACGCGCGACGCACCGTTCGCCGAACTGCTGGCCTCCAGTTATGCCACCTCGGTGGGAGAACCCCTCGTGCCGGAGGGGGTGGACGCGGCCGGGTGGCTCTACGAGGCGTCGTTCGGCCTGCTGGCCCACGACACCTCGCCCGATCCCCTCTTCGTCTACGCGAATCTCACGGCGCAGAGGCTGTTCGAGTACTCCTGGGACGAGTTCAGCGGCCTGCCCTCCCGGCTGTCGGCGGGGCAGGACGACCGCCGCACCCGCGAGGAACTGCTGGAGGGCGTGCAGGACCGGGGCTACGCGAGCGGGTACCGCGGCCCCCGCGTGGCGAAGTCGGGCCGGCGGTTCTGGATCGACGATGCCACGGTCTGGAACCTGGTCCAGGACGACGGCACCCGGGTGGGCCAGGCGGCGATCATTCCGCGCTGGTACGAGGCCTGAGCCGCGTCACCACTGCCAGATGAGCAACCCGGTGCATGCGGCCACCACCAGCAGCGTCACCAGGCTGCCGATCCACAGGGCCCGGCGCATGGCCTCGGCCCGGGCCACGGCCAGACGCCTTTCGGTCACCTTCTGCTGGCGTGCCTCACGTGTCGCGCGTCCGCTGGCCATCCTGATCTCCGTCTGAAAGTCACCTGTGAACGGCGGTTTCCGGTCAGGTCCGGCCGGTAACCGCCGTCCATGATACGCCTGCAGGCTGTGCGGATCCTAGGAAAGTGCGGCGATGTCCAGCGCGGTCCAGGCCAGGGCGGTAGCGGCGTCGAGCAGGGCCTTCTCGGCGTCGGCGCCGACGCAGGCGGCGGCGAACTCCGGCTGGTGGTTCAGCGCCGGGAACGAGTCGATCCCGATGTAGGGATGGATCGCCGGCACCACCTGCGACACGTTGCCCATATCGGTTCAGCCTCACCGACGACCGGACCGGGCGGCTGCTGGAGGCAATCGGCAGCTCATAGGTATTTTTCCCGATTCTTTCGTACCTCGTGGCTAATGTGCGGGCCGCAAGGATGCAGCCACGACAGATGAGGAATCCCGGTCCATGCGCGACTTCGAGTTCACCTCGGCCTGGCAGCGCGAGCTGTACCCCCGGCGCGGCAGCCTGGGGGTGGAGGCCCTCGTGCCGGCGCCGCAGGCGCGCGCCCGGATCGAGGCGTACACGGCTGAGGTCCGTGAGCATCTCGACCGGGTGGTACAGGCCAGTGGGAGCGAGATCCGTGAGGCTGCGCAGGCCTGGCTGGCGGGGGATCCCGACACGCCGCCGCTCGGGGCGGCGGCGATCGCCCGGGCGCTGATGCGGCACCGGACCGACCTCTACGAGGCACCTTTCGCTGATGCCTGGATCGCGGAGCGGGGGTTGCGGTTCGCCGCGGAGGCGGCCGTCGAGTTGCTGGGTCTGACCGTGCCCCACGAGGACATCCGGTTCCTGGGGCCCGGGCGGGGCGCCGGCTGGTACTTCTGGCGATTCCTGCAGGTGCAGTGGCGGGTGCGCGCGGCGCTGGCCGGCGCTCCCGAGGCCGAGTACGCCGCGATCGTCGAGGTTCTGGCGGGCCTGCGATCGCGGTCCGAATACCACCGGATGGCCACGTCGCTGCTCGTGCCGACCGAGACCGCCTGGGTGCAGGAGTCTCTCGATCTCCTCATCGCCGAGCACGACCCGCAGGGTGCTGTCAGCCTGATCCTGTCGCTGTCCACGCGGCAGCAGCTGGAACGGGTAGACGGTGCGTTCGGCACGGTCCGGGGCGTCCTGGCCTCGAGCGCCTGGTTCCTCGCCGGCGTGGTGGACTTCCTCGGCCGGGACGCGGTCGAGGTGCTGATGCGCTGGTTCGACGGTGAGACGGCTCCGGAGTCCCGGCAGCGCCTGCTCGAGGCGCTGGCCCAGATCCCCGACGAGAGGGTTCTGCGCGTTCTCGCCGATCGCGCCACCGTGGGCGGGGTGGAGCCGGTCCTGCTGGAGGCGGCCGGGCGGCTGCCCGGTCCGGCGCTGGGGGTGCTCGCGGTGGGCGGTGATCGCCGCAAGCTCGATGAACTGCTGCGGCTGCACGTGCGCCGGCACCGGGAGCTGGCCGCCGGGCAGGTGGCGACGCTGCCGGCCGAGGCGGCGGGAAGGGTGCGGGCCCTGCTCGACGAGTTCGACGCGATCACCGAGGCCCCTACGCGGACATTGCCGCCGCTGCTGGTCTCGCCACCGTGGCTGCACCGGGTGAAGGCACCCAGGCCGGTCGTTCTCGAAGGTCTGTCCGCCACCGACGAGCCCGTCGTGACCTGGCGGGAAGGGGAGCAGGAGACGTTCGGTCGGCGCTCGCCCGACGTCTGGTCGCCCTACTCCGCCGGTGACAGCCGCCAGCAGTGGGAGCAGCGGGCCGGTGAGCTACGGGAAAACCTCTCCCGCTGGGAGGCGCCGAGCTTCCTGATCGAGGCCCCGTTCGATCTCGCGGCGCCCCTGGTGGCCGGCTGGGTTCCGGGTGATTACTCCGACCGGTCCGAGTTGCGTCCGATCGCAGCTCGTTTCGGCATCGCGGCGCTACCCGCCCTGATGTGCCGGGCCCCGGGCTCCCCGGTCGAGGTGGCGGCGGTACTCGGCCCGTTCTTCTCACCCGCGGTCGCGGTGCGCATGGCCGACTGGCTGACCCGGCTGAAGAGTGTGCGGGGGATGGCCTCCGCGTGGCTGCTGCGGCGCCCGCTCCCGGCGGCCCGGGCCCTGGTGCCCCCGGCGCTGGGGAAGGCCGGTGCGCCCCGGCGTCAGGCCGAGAACGCCCTCCTGCTGATGGCTTCCCACGGTCACGCCGATGCGGTGCGCTCGGCCGGACGGGACTACGGCGACGAGGCCGCGGCGGCGATCGAGGTGCTGCTCGCCCGGGATCCCCTGATGGATCTACCGGCCCGGATCCCCGCCCTTGCGTCCTGGGCCCGCACGGAGCGGCTGCCCCAGCCCCGGCTGCGAGACGGTTCGGGGGTGTTGCCCGCGTCCGCCGTCGAGCACCTGATCACCGTCTTCGCGCTGAGCCGCATCGAGCAGCCCTACGCCGGGCTGGAGATCGTGCGCCAGAGCCTGGCCGCGCCCGACCTCCCGGCCTTCGCCTGGGCCCTGTTCGGGCGCTGGCTGGCGGAGGGCGCGGTGGCGAAGGAGAACTGGGTGCTCGACGGTCTGGCGCTGGCCGGCGACGACGAGGTGGTGCGCAAGCTGACCCCGCTGATCCTGGCCTGGCCCGGTGAGGGTGGTCACGCCCGTGCGGTCGCCGGGGTCAACGTGCTGGCCGCCATCGGTTCCGACGTGTCCCTGATGCACCTGCACACCATTGCCCAGCGGGCGAAGTTCAAGGGCCTGAAGAACGCGGCCCAGGAGAAGATGGGTTCCGTAGCGGCCGATCTCGGGCTCACCGCCGACCAGCTGGCCGACCGTGTGGTGCCGGGTCTGGGGCTGGCGGCCGACGGCACCACCGTCCTGGACTACGGGCCGCGGCAGTTCGTGGTCGGGTTCGACGAGCAACTGCGCCCGTTCGTGACCTATGCGGCGGGCAAGCGGCTGAAGAACCTGCCCAAGCCGGGTGCGAAGGATGACCCGGATCTGGCTCCGGCCGCGTACCAGCAGTTCTCGGCCCTGAAGAAAGACGTGCGCAAGATCGGGGCCGACGCGATCCTGCGCCTGGAACAGGCGATGGTGAGGGGACGCCGCTGGAGCGGGGCCGAGTTCCGGCAACTGTTCGTCGGGCACCCGCTGCTGGGGCACGTCGTGCGGCGGCTGGTCTGGGGGCTCTACGACGCCGACGGCCACCTCACCGGTGCGCTGCGGGTGGCCGAGGACCGCACCTTCGCCGACGTCCTGGACGACGAGGTGCTGCTGGCCGACGACGCGGTGATCGGTGTGGCACATCCCCTGCCGCTGGGGTCCCAGGTTGCGCCGTGGGCGGAGCTCTTCGCCGACTACGAACTGCTGCAGCCATTCCCCCAGCTCGCCCGGCCGGTGCACACACTCACCGGGCCCGAACTGGAGACCGGGATCCTGAAGCGGTTCGAGGGCAGCAAGATCCCGGCCGCGAAGGTGCTGGGCCTGGAACGCCGGGGCTGGCGGCGGGAGGCGCCGATGGACGCCGGGATCCAGGGCTCCATCGACATCTCCTTCCCCTCCGGGGTGACCGGCACGATCGCCCTCGATCCCGGATTCGTCATCGGGATGCCCACCGAGTGGGAGGAGCAGACGCTCGACCTGGTGCGCGTGCACGCGAGCGGCACCCATCCCTTCTCCCGTGAGGATCATCCCCTCCAGCTCGGGCCCGTCGACCGGCTGGCGGTCTCCGAGATCCTGAACGATCTCACCGGGTTGACGGAATGAGGGTCCAGGGCGGTATTCCGGTTTTGTCGTAGGTCGTGGCTAGTCTGCGGGCCGCAAGCAAGCAGCGACGACACGATGAGGGATTTCCGGTTCGATGCGCGACTTCGAGCTCACCGCTGCCTGGCAGCACCAGGTGTACCCCCGCCGGGGCACGCTCGGGGTCAGTCCCGTCACGGCGGTGCCCACGGCCCGGGGCACCGTCGACGAGTACCTCGAGCAGTCCGGTAACTACCTCGACCGGCTGCTGCTGTTCGCCGGGCCCGGGAACGAGCCGTTGCTACGGGCGGCCCACGCCTGGCGCGACGGTGCGGCCGACGCCTCACCCCTGGGCGCCGCGGTGGTGGCCGCAGCCCTGATGAATCGCGACCGGGATTGCTACACCGCTCCTTTCGCCGATGTCTGGATCGCCGAGCGAGGGCTCGCCTTCGCCGCCGCGGCGGCGGTCGAGCTGCTCGCGCTGACCTTCTCCGAGAGCGGCCACGACCTGCGGTTCCTGCGGGCGGGCGAGATCGTGCAGCGCCGCTGGTGGGCCACTCCCGAGCTGCTGCCGGCCTGGCGGGTGCGTACGGCGCTGGCCGCCGCTCCGGAGGCTGAGTACGCCCGGGTGGTCGAGATTCTCGCCGGGTACCGGTCACGGCACGAGTACCACCGGTTCGGCACGTCACTGCTCGTGCCCACGCAGGCCGGCTGGGTGGCCGCCGACCTCGACGCCGCGCTCCAGCAGCACGACGTCTACCGCGGTATCGCCCTGACCCAGTGCCTGACCGAGCCGGACCAGCTGGCGCTGCTCGACCGTACGTTCTCCTCCGGCTACACGTTCCAGGGCGCGGTGAAGGCCTCCCCGCACTACATCGCCACGTTGCTCGACGCCCTGGGCACCCAGGCACTGGAGATGTTCCTGCGCTGGCTGGACGGCGACCGCTCGGCGGGCGACGACGGGCAGCGTCTGCTGGAGGCGATCGCCCAGATGCCGTCGGAGGCCGCCGTGCGCGCGCTCGCCGACCGGGCCGGGCGGCCGTCCGCCGAGGCCGCGCTCCTGGAGTCCGCGGGCCGGTTCCCCGGCCTCGCGCTCGGGGTGCTCGCCGAGCGGGGAGGTCGCGGGCAGCTCGCTGACCTGTTGCGGGCGCACGTGCGCGGTCATCGTGACCTGGCGGCTGCCTGGGTGGTGGGCCGGCCGCCGGGCGCGCAGCGGGTGCAGGCGATTCTCGACGAGATCGCGGCGATCGGCCAGGCCCCGGCGGGGGCCGTGCCCGCGGTGCTGATGTCCCCGCCGTGGTTGCACCGGGCCGCAGCGGCCCGGCCCATCGTCCTGACTGGTCTGAGCTGTACCGACGAGCCGTCAGCGGGTGAGTCGCAGGACCCGGTGCTGCAGGCCGAAGGGCTGACCCGGCGCAAGAGCGTCCGGGCCGGTGCCTCGGCCTGGCTGCTGCGGCACGCCGACGTGGCCGCCCGGGCACTGGTGCCACCGGCCCTGGGCCGGGTCGGCGCGGCCCGGCGCCAGGCCGAGAACGCCCTTCTGCACCTGGCTTCCCACGGTCACGGCGATGCGGTGCGTTCGGCCGGGCGGGTCTACGGTGACGAGGCCGCCGCGGCGGTCGAGGCCCTGCTGTCCCGCGACCCGCTCACGCAGTTGCCCGCCCGGATCCCGGCCGTCCCGTCGTGGGCCGCCCCGGCCCTGCTCCCGTCGGTGCGGCTGGCCGGTGGTGCGGGGGCGCTGCCGGTCGCGGCGGTGGAGCACCTGGTCACGATGTTCGCCCTGAGCCACGTCGAACAGCCCTACGCCGGGCTGGACCTCGTGCGGGCGGCCGTCGTGCCCGAAGACCTGCCGGTCTTCGCCTGGGGCTTGTTCCAGCGCTGGTTCGTGGCGGGGGCGGACCCGAAGGAGAACTGGGTGCTCGACGCGCTGGCCCTGACCGGTGACGATGAGGTGGTGCGGCAGCTGACCCCGCTGATTCTGTCCTGGCCCGGCGAGGGTGGGCACGCCCGGGCCGTCGCGGGGGTGAACGTGCTGGCGGCCATCGGGTCGGACGTGGCGCTGATGCACCTGAACTCCATTGCACAGCGGGCGAAGTTCAAGGGCCTGAAGAGCGCGGCCCAGGAGCGGATGGCTTCGCTGGCGGCCGATCTCGGGCTCACCGCCGACCAGCTGGCCGACCGGCTGGTGCCCGGCCTGGGTCTGGACGACGACGGCAGCCTGCTGCTCGATTACGGGCCGCGTCAGTTCGTGGTCGGGTTCGACGAGGAACTGCGGCCGTACGTCACCGACACCGCGGGCCAACGGCTGAAGAACCTGCCCCGGCCCGGGACGAAGGACGACCCGGATCTGGCTCCGGCTGCCTACCAGCAGTTCTCGGGGCTGAAGAAGGATGTGCGCAAGATCGCGGCCGACCTCGTGCAGCGGCTGGAGCAATCGATGGTGAGCGGCCGGCGCTGGTCGGGGTCGGAGTTCCGGCAGTTCCTGGTCGGGCATCCTCTGGTGTGCCACGTCGTCCGCCGTCTGGTCTGGGGTGTGTACGACGACGGCCGTCTCGTGGGTGCCCTCCGGGTCGCGGAAGACCGGTCCTTCGCCGATCTCGCCGACCTGGAGACGAAACTGCCCGATGATGCGGTCGTCGGGGTGGCACACCCGCTGCACCTGGGCCCGGCGGTGGAACCGTGGGCGGGGGTTTTCGCCGACTACGAGATCCTGCAGCCGTTCCCGCAGCTGGACCGTCCCGTTCACACGCTCACGCCTTCCGAGGCCGAACACGGCGTGCTGGAGCGGTTCGAGGGCCTGGAGGCACCGAACGGGACGGTGCTGGGCCTGGAACGGCGGGGATGGCGCCGGGAGGAACCGGACGACGTGATGCAGATGTCGGTCGCCGTCTCGTTCTCCTCCGGGCTGAAGTGCTCGGTGCGTCTCGACCCGGGCTTCGTCATCGGGTTCCCGACCGATGCGGACGTCCAGACGCTGGTGACGGTGCGCCTGCACCACGGTAGTCCGGAACCGTTCGCAGACCGGGCGACCCTGCCCCTCCTGGGGGACTGCGACCCGGTGGCCGTCTCGGAGATCCTGGGCGACCTCACCGGGATCACCGGCGGCTGAACCGGTGAGATCTGCGGGCGGACGGGTGAATCGGGTTGATCGCGCAGGTGGGGGCTCTGGTAGCCATTTTGTCGGACCCCGTGGCTAATGTGCGGACCGCAACGATGAGGTGTCTTCAGACGGAAGGTTCCCGGTTCCATGCGTGACTTCGAGTTCAGTGCCGGCTGGCAGCGTCAGCTGTTCCCCCGCCGCGGCAGTCTGGGGGCGGGTCCGTTCAGCCCGTTGAAGGGTGCGCGCCCGGCGGTCGAGGGTGAACTACGCGACGATCTGGTGGAATTGCGGCAGTCGCTGGCGACCGCGGGCGAACCGGCCCTGGGGGAGGCCGGCCTGGCGTGGCTCGACGGCGATCGAGGGGCGACGCCGCTCGGTGCAGCGGTGGTGGCGGCCGTGGTGCTGAACCGGTACAACCAGGAATGGCGTAAGGCGCCGTTCGCCGATCTGTGGATCGCCGAGCACGGCGTGGCTTTCGCCGCCGAGGCGGCCGTCGAGTTGATGGCGCTGACGCTCGACCGGAGCGTGCCCGGCTGGGTTCACCGGATGTCGCCGACGGGGCAGCACAGTAACTGGTGGAACGCCCCGCACCTGTACTCATTGTTGCGGGTGCGGGCTGCCTTGGCCGTCGTACCCGAGGCCGAGTACGCCTCGGTGGTGGCGGTTCTCGGTAGCTACCGATCCGGGCACGCCTACCACCGCCTGGCCACGTCGATCCTCGCGCCGGGCCAGGCCGGCTGGGTGGACGCCGACGTGGCCGACACCGTCGCGGCGGAAGACTTCTACCGGGCCTTCGCGCTCACCCAGGCGCTGACCGGGCTGCGGCAGCTGGAAGATCTCGACACGGCCTTCGCCGTGCGGTGGTCGTTCCGCTGGGCGGTCACGCACTCGCACGCGCACGTCGCCACGATGGTCGACGGGGTGGGGGCCGCGATCCTGCCCACGTTGCTGTCCTGGCTCGACACCGACTCGTTCGACAGCGACCGGAATCGCCGGTTGCCGGCCCTGGTGGCCCAGTTCCCCTCCGACGAGGCGATGTCGGCCCTGATCGACAGGATCGGGCGGAAGTACGTGCCCCCGGCGCTGCAGGAGGCGGTCGAGCGTTTCCCCGAGCGGGCCGTGCGACTGCTGGCCGGAGCCGGTTCGCAAGGACTCCTGGCCGAGATGTTGCGGGCGCACGTGCTCCACCGTCGCGACCTGGCCACGGGGGTCGTGCCGCAGCTCACCGGCGCTGCCGCCTCCCGGGTCCAGACACTGCTCGACGCGGCCGACACGCTCACCGAGGCCCCCGTCGAAGCCCTGCCCGCACTGCTGGTGTCGCCGCCGTGGCAGAACCGGGTCAAGGCGCCCCGGCCCGTCGTGGTCCCGGGACTGGCGTGCTCGGCGGAGGCCTGCGTGACCTGGCGGGAGGGGGAGCAGGAGACCTTCGCCCGTCTGCCCCGTAACTACGACGTGTACCGCACCGATCCCGCCACGGCCGGCAGCTGGGAAGACCGGGCCGCGAAGGTCGGTGCCGGTAACGGCTACTGGTACGACGACCTGTCGTTCTTCCTCGAAGCGCCCGACGCTGTCGCCCGCCGGGTCCTGAGCACCTGGTCCCCGAGCCCCTACGCTGACCGGCGCGAGCTCTCCCCGCTGGTAGCCCGTTTCGGTACTGACGCGTTACCGGCCCTGATCCGGCGCACCGAGTCGAGCGCCGCCGAGGCCTACCCGGTGCTCGCCCCGTTGTTCTCGCCCGAGCTGGCCGTCCGCACGGCTGACTGGCTGGCCCGGTTGAAGAGCGCCCGGGCCACGGCCACGGCCTGGTTGCTGCGGCATGCCGCCCCGGCATCCCTGGCGCTGGTTCCGGCGGCCCTGGGAAAGGCCGGCGTGGCCCGGCGGCAGGCGGAGAATGCCCTGGTGCTCATCGGTTCCCGCGGGCAGGAGGAAGCGGTGCGGGCCGCGGCCGAGAGCTACGGTCCGCAGGCCGCGGCCGCGATCGGCGAGCTGCTGGCCCGTGATCCGCTGACGGTGCTGCCCGCGAAGATTCCGGCCAACCCGTCCTGGGCCGCGGCCGGGCTGCTGCCGCCGGTGCGGCTGCGCGACGGCTGCGGGGTGCTGCCCCTGTCCGCCGTGGAGCACCTGGTCACGGTCTTCGCGCTGAGCCGTCTCGATCAGCCGTACGCCGGGCTCGACATCGTCCGGGAAATACTGGTTCCGGAAGATCTTTCCCGTTTCGCCGGATCCCTGTTCGACCGCTGGTTCTCCGCGGGAGCCGAGGCGAAGGAGAACTGGGCGCTCGATGGCCTGGGGCTGGTCGGTGACGACGAGGTGGTGCGGCGGCTGACCCCGCTGATCCTGGCCTGGCCAGGAGAAGGCGGGCACGCCCGGGCCGTGGTGGGTGTGAACGTGCTGGCGGCCATCGGCTCGGACGTGGCGTTGATGCACCTGCACACCATTGCCCAGCGGGCGAAGTTCAGGGGCCTGAAGAGCGCGGCGCAGGAGAAGATGGCGGCGGTGGCCGCCGATCTGGGGCTGACGTCGGATCAGCTGGCCGACCGGCTGGTGCCCGGTCTGGGCCTGGGTGACGACGGCAGCATGCTGCTCGACTACGGGCCGCGTCAGTTCGTGGTCGGGTTCGACGAGCAGCTGCGGCCCTACGTCACCGATCGTGCGGGCAAGCGGCTGAAGGCATTGCCGAAGCCCGGGGCCAAAGACGATCCGGAGCTGGCACCGGCCGCCCACCGGCAGTTCTCGGCGTTGAAGAAGGATGTGCGCCGGGTCGCCGCCGACGTCATCCTGGGGTGGGAGACCGCCATGGTGACGGGACGTCGCTGGAGCGGCCGGGAGTTCCGCGAACTGTTCGTCGGGCATCCGTTGCTGTGGCACATCGTCCGCCGTGTGGTCTGGGGCCTCTACGACACCGACGGCGCCCTGATCGGCACCATCCGGGTGGCCGAAGACCGCACCCTCGCCGACGTCACCGACGAGGAGGTGAAGCTGAGCGACGACGCGATCGTCGGGGTGGCGCACCCCTGGGACCTGGCTTCCTCCGGATCCTCGGGTGCGGAGTGGGCCGGTGTCTTCGCCGATTACGAGATCCTGCAACCCTTCCCGCAGCTGAGCCGGCCGGTCCACACCCTCACGGCCGAGGAGCTGAAGACCGGCGTGCTGACGCGGTTCGAGGGCCGGAAGGTACCGAGCGGGAAGGTACTGGGTCTGGAGCGGCGGGGCTGGCACCGGGCACCCGCGATGGACGGGGGCATGCAGGGCACGATCGAGGTGTCGTTCGCGTCCGGCCTGTCGTGCTCGATCGCGCTCGACCCCGGCTTCATCGTCGGGCTCCCGGCCGAGTTCGACGAACAGACACTGTCGATGGTGAGACTGCACGCCGGCAGCGCCCATCCCTTCGCTGCGGCATCGGCCGGGGACCCGGTGGAGATCTCCGACCTGGTGGCGGCCTCGGAAATCCTGCGCGACCTGACCGACATCACCGAGGTGGCATCATGACGGCCCTTCCCCGGCGGGATTTCGAGCTCAGCGCGTCCTGGCAACGCCAGCTGTTCCCGCGACGGGGCAGTCTGGGGGCAGGCCCGCTCAGTCCGGCACCGGGCGCCAGGGCGGCGGTCGACTCCCAGATCCAGCTGGCCGGTGACTATCTCACGAGTCTCATCGCTGCCAGTGCCGAAGATCTGCGGGAGGCCGCCACCGTCTGGATGGGCGATCCCGGCAGCGGCTCGCCCCTCGGTGCCGCGGTAGTCGCCGTGACGGTGCTCACGAAGTGGGATCTCGACGTCCGCAAGGCTCCGTTCGCGGACGCCTGGATCACCTCCCGGGGGCTGGGGTTCGCGGCAGAGGCAGCGGTCGAGCTCCTGGGCCTGACCCTCTCGTCGAACGCCGCCCAGATCGTGCCGCTCCGGCCGGGTCAGTCGTTCGGGCACTGGTGGATGGCCCCGCAGTTGCAGACTGTGCTGCGGGTGCGGTCGGCGCTGGCCGTGGCGCCGGAGCAGGAGTACATCGAGATCGTCGGGCGGCTGGCCGCTCATCGGTCCCGGCACGCCTACCACCGTCTGGCCACGTCGTTGCTGGCGCCGACCGAGACCGCGTGGGTCGAGGAAGACGTCACCGACACCGTGGCCGCCAAGGACGACTACCGGGCGTTCGCCCTCACCCAGTCTCTGTCGACGGTGCGCCAGCTGGAGCGACTCGACGCCGGGAGCGCCTCTTCCTGGTCCTTCCGGTGGGCACCCGTCTCGTCACACGCGTACCTGGCGACGATGGTCGACGCCCTCGGCTCCGACGTCCTGGGCGTCATCCTGAGGTGGCTGGGGGAGGAGGAATTCGACGCCGACTCCCGTCGCCGGGTGCTGGCCGCCGTCGCGCAGATGCCGACCGAGGCAGCCATGACGGCTCTGGCCGACCGGATCGACCAGAAGTTCGTCTCCTCCGCCTTGCTGGAGGCGGCGGACCGGTTCCCCGGTCTCGCGCTGGACGTTCTCGCGGCCCGGGGCGCACGCGGACGGCTGGCCGAGGTGCTGCGGTCCCACGTGCGCGGGCACCGGGAACTGACCGCCGAACGTCTGGATGCTCTGCCGCCCGAGGCGGCCGGGCGGGTGAGGGCACTGCTCGACGAGGCCCGTGCGATCGTCGAGGCGCCGCAGGCCGCTCTTCCGCCCCTGCTGGTGTCCCCGCCGTGGCTGAACCGGGGCAAGGCGGTCAAGCCGGTGGTCCTGACCGGCCTGGTGTGCGCGGACGAGCCCACGCTGACCTGGCGCGAGGGAGAGCTGGCAGCCTTCGCCGTCCCGGAGAACGGCTATGTCCACGACTTTCACGACCACGCCAGCTGGAAACAACGGGCGGGCAAGGTCACCGGCGGGCAGGCCATGTGGTGGGAGGAAATGGCCTTCTTCGGGCAAGCGCCCGAGGAACTGGCCCGGCCCCTTCTGGCGGGCTGGTCGCCGCACGACTTCATCGACCGCGACGACCTGAGCCCGATCGTGGCCCGGTTCGGGCTGGACGCGTTGCCGCCGGTGATACGCAGGGCCCGGCAGAGCGCTGCCCTGATGGCTCCACTGCTCCTGCCGTTCAGCTCCCCGGAGTTGGCCGTGATGATGGCCGACTGGCTGGCCCGGCTGAAGAGTGTGCGCGCCACGGCCTCGGCCTGGCTGCTGCGGCATCCGGAACCGGCGGCCCGGGCCCTGGTGCCGGTGGCCCTCGACCGGGCCGGTGCCGCGCGTCGTCAGGCCGAGAACGCGTTGCTGCACCTCGGCACTCGCGGACAGGGCGAGGCAGTGCTGGCGGCTGCCCGGACGTACGGCACCGAGGCGGCCGTGGCGATCGAGCACCTGCTGGGCCGCGATCCGCTCACGGTCTTGCCGGCCAAGGTGCCGGCACTCCCGGCCTGGGGCCAGACCGGGCTGCTGCCGCCGGTCCGGCTGCGGGACGGCTCGGGCGCGCTGCCCGGGCCGGCCATGGAACACCTGGTGACGATCTTCGCGCTCAGCCGCCTGGACCAGCCCTACCCGGGCCTGGATGTTGTTCGTGACGTGGTGCAGCCCGAGGATCTTTCGGCCTTCGCCTGGGACCTGTTCCAGCGCTGGTACGCCTCGGGAGCGGTGGCGAAGGACAACTGGGTGCTCGACGGGCTGGCCCTGGCCGGTGACGACGAGGTCGTACGGCGGCTGAGCCCGCTGATCCTGGCCTGGCCGGGAGAAGGTGGGCACGCCCGCGCGGTGACGGGCGTCAACGTGCTGGCGGCCATCGGGTCCGACGTGGCGCTCATGCATCTGCACAACATCGCCCAGCGGGCGAAGTTCAAAGGGCTGAAGACGACGGCGCAGCAGAAGATGGCCACCGTCGCCGACAGCCTGGGGTTCACCTCCGAGCAACTGGCCGACCGGCTGGTCCCCGGCCTGGGACTGCAGGCCGACGGCAGCATGGTTCTCGACTACGGGCCGCGGCAGTTCGTCGTCGGTTTCGACGAGCACCTGCGCCCGTACGGGGCCGATGCCACCGGTCAGCGGCTGAAGAATTTGCCGAAGCCGGGGGCCAAGGACGATCCCGAGCTGGCTCCCGCGGCCTACCAGCAGTTCTCGGCTCTCAAGAAAGACGTGCGAAAGATCGGTGCCGACGTCGTACGGCGCCTCGAGCAGGCGATGGTCAACGGCCGGCGCTGGAGCGGCGCCGAGTTCCGGCAGTTGTTCGTCGATCATCCGCTGCAGTGGCACGTCGTCCGCCGGCTGGTCTGGGGGCTCCACGACAGCGAGGGAAACCTCATCGGTTCCCTGCGGGTGGCTGAAGACCGCACGTTCGCCGACGTTTCCGACGACGAGACCGCGGTCGCCGACGATGCGGTCGTCGGGGTGGTGCACCCGCTGCATCTGGGAGATGCGGTCGCGGCCTGGTCGGAGGTGTTCGCCGACTACGAGATCCTCCAGCCTTTCGCGCAATTGGCCCGGACGGTGTACACGCTCAGTCCGCAGGAGGCTGAGACCGGCAGCCTGGAACGGTTCGAGGGGGTCAAGATACCCACGACGAAGGTGCTCGGACTGGAGCGGCGCGGCTGGAGGCGCGACGACCCGATGGACGCGGGGATCCAGGGGTCCATCGAGGTCTCGTTCACCTCCGGCGTCGGGTGCGGCATCAGCCTTGACCCGGGAATCATCGTCGGTGATCCGAATGACTGGGAAGAGCAGACACTCGCTCACGTGTGGCTGAGCAACAGCAGCGCCTGGGCCTGCGGGCAGACCCGCGCCACCGGCTCGCGGCTGCCGCTGCGCCCGTCCGACCTGGTGGCGGTCTCCGAGATCCTGCGCGACCTGACCGATATCACCGATATCACCGAGCAGGCATCATGAGCTGCCTCATCGTGGAACTGGAGACTGCTGATGGATGCCGTTGAGGTGACCGCCCCGGCCGGGCAGGTGCAGCGGCCGCGGGCCGAGGTGCGGTACACGGACGAACTGGCCCGGCTGGGCGCGGCCGACGAGGCGGCCCGGCCCCCGGGCTGGGCGCTGAGTGTGCAGGCCGCCCGCCGCTTCATCGTGGGTGACGAGAAGCTCGGCGTGAGCCGCAAGTTCGTCGGTGACCCCTCGCTCATCGACCGGGCGCTGATCACACTGGCCACCAGCCGCGGGCTGATGCTCGTCGGAGAACCCGGCACGGCCAAGTCGCTGCTGTCAGAACTGCTGGCGGCGGCCGTGTCCGGTGATTCGACGCTGACCATCCAGGGTGGCGCGGCCACCACGGAAGACCAGATTCGTTACTCGTGGAACTACGCCCTGCTGGTCTCCGAAGGGCCTTCGACGCGATCGCTGGTGCCGGCGCCGCTGCTGCGGGGCATGGCCGAGGGCCGTACGGTGCGGTTCGAGGAGATCACCCGCTGCCCGCTGGAGGTGCAGGACTGCCTGCTGTCGCCGCTGTCCGACCGGGTGCTGGCGATCCCGGAACTGACCGGCCCGGAATCGATGGTGTTCGCGCGGGACGGCTTCAACATCATCGCCACGGCCAACACCCGCGACCGCGGCGTCAATGACATGAGCTCAGCCCTCAAACGCCGGTTCAACTTCGAGACTGTCTTCCCGATCGCCGATCTCGCCACCGAGATGGCTCTGGTCGAGGAAGAGGCCACCCAGCTCCTGCGGCGCTCCGGGGTGACCGCGGTGCCCACCCGCGGCCTCACCGAGGTCCTGGTGACGGCGTTCCGGGAACTGCGGGCGGGGGAGACCTCTCGCGGTGACTCGATGGACCGGCTCTCCGCCGTCATGAGCACCGCCGAGGCGGTCTCGGTGGCGCACGCGGTCGGACTGCGGGGCTGGTTCCTGCGGGGCGAGCCCGGCACGGCCGAAGACCTGGTGGCCTGCCTGGCCGGCACCGCGGCCAAGGACAGCCCCGAAGACCTGGCCAAGTTGCGGCGCTACCTGTCGCAGCAGATCACCTGGCGTTCCGGGCCGCACTGGACGGCGCTGCACAACGCCCGTCACCACCTGCCGGGCTGAGCCGGTGCCGGTCACGTTCATCGGGGTACGCCACCACAGCCCGGCGTGCGCCCGCCTGGTCGCCTCGGTGATCGAGGAGCTCAGTCCCGCCTACGTGCTCGTCGAGGGTCCCGCCGACCTGAACGGGCGCATCGACGAACTGCTGCTGGGCCACGAGCTGCCGATCGCCGTGTTCAGCAGCTATCGCGACGAGGAACGGCGCCATGCCTCCTGGGCGCCGTTCTGCGAGTACTCACCCGAGTGGGTCGCGCTCACCCGGGGCCGGGCGGTCGGCGCGCAGCTGCGGTTCATCGACCTGCCGTCCTGGCACCCGGCGTTCGACGGCGTCGGGAACCGTTACGCCGACGCCGAACTACGTTATGCCCAGGTGCTGGAGCGGCTGTGCCGCAGCTTCGGTCTGGACAACGTCGACGTGCTCTGGGACCACCTCGTCGAGATCGCCCCGCCCGACGACCTGAAGGTCCGGCTGGAGACGTACTTCGACCTGGTGCGGGGCGAGACCTCGGCGGACGAGGGCGACAGCGCCCGCGAGGCCTACATGGCGCAGTGGGTGGCCGCGGCGGCCCAGGCAGCGGGGGAGCGGCCGGTGGTCGTGGTGACGGGCGGGTTCCACCGGCCCGCCTTGGTAGCGGCGCAGGAACCACGGCCCGGCGCCATGGACGGCGTGGACGGAGGGGACGGCACTGTCCCATTGACGTTGGGAACCGGGGATGCCGGGGGAGAGGGCAGTTCTGCTGGTGCGGGGCCGATGGACGTGTGCGCCGAAGGCCCTCCTGCCGGTGCAGAGGCCGGGAAGGCTCCGGAGGCCAACGGTCCGGGCGGCACGGTGCCTGGTTCTGGCGGCACGGCGCCTGGATTCGCTCATCCGCAGTACCCCTCCTGGCCAGTGATTCCCGCTCTTCCCGACGGCGCCCACGGCGGCAGTTTCCTGGTGCCGTACTCGTTCCGGCGCCTCGACGCGTTCGACGGGTACCAGTCGGGCATGCCGTCTCCCGGCTACTACCAGGCGCTCTGGGAGCTCGGGCCGCAGGGCGCGGCCCGACACCTGACCGGGTCCGTGGCGGACCGGCTGCGTCAGCGCAAGCAACCGGTCTCCACGGCCGACCTGATCGCCGCCCGCGCCACGGCCGACGCGCTGGCGCTGGTACGGGGCCATGCGTATCCCGCGCGCACCGACGTCCTCGACGGACTGGCGTCCGCACTCGTGAACGATGCGCTCGACGTGCCCCTGCCCTGGACGGCCCGGGGCACGCTCAGCGGCGGGAGCCATCCCGTGGTCGTGGAGATGATCGCCGCCCTGAGCGGGTCACACGTGGGGAGGCTGCATCCCGCCACGCCCGCGCCACCGCTGGTGCACGACCTCGAGGCCGAGCTGGAGCGGGAAGGGCTGTCCCGAGCAGGCGGTCACGACCTCGATCTGACCACGGCACCCGAGGCCCGGCGCAGCCGGTTGCTGCACCGGGTGCGGTTGCTGGGCATCCCGGGGTTCCTCCGGATACGGGGGCCCAGCACCGGTCTGGATCCGGTGCTGCGCGAGCAGTGGACGATCGAGCTGCACCCCGACCGTCTGGCTGCCGTCATCGAGGCAGGCGCCTACGGCGCGACGCTGACCGACGCCGCCGCGGCCGCGCTCACCGAACGTGCGGTCCGGGCGGGCACCGACGTGGACGCGCTGGCGGCGGTGCTCTTCGATGCTGCCCTCGCCGGGCTGGCCACGGTGCTGGACGACGCCCTGAGCACAGTCGACCGGGCGGTGGGGCAGGTGCCGGAGCTTGCGCCGCTGGGCCGGCTGCTCGCCGTGGTGCTCACGATGTGGCGTCACGACGAGGTCTTCGGCACGACTCGCAATGCTGCCCTGGGAGCCGTGATCGCGGCGTCGGTGCGGCGGATCCTCTGGCTGGTCGAAGGGCTGCACGGTGGCCCGGAACCCGCCGACCGGGAGCGGATCGCGGCGCTCGCGGCCTGTCGCGACGGGCTGCGCCACGCGGGCCCGGCCCTGGGGCTCGACGTCGTGGAGGCCCGGGCCGTCGTGACCCGGGTCGCCGCCGACGTCCTGGCACCTCCTGACCTGAGGGGTGCGTCCTTCGGTTTCCAGTGGTCGCTCTCCGAGAACGACGACGACCGGCCCGACCCGCTGCGCGTGCTGCGGGGCGCCTTCCAGCCACGGACCGCGGGCGACTGGCTCGCCGGGCTGTTTGCGCTGGCCCGCGACGAGGTGCTGCACGACGAGGCGGTGCTGACGCTGCTCGACGACCTGATGTCGGGTCTGAGCGCCGAGGACTTCTTGATCGGCCTGCCCGCGCTGCGGCAGGCGTTCGGGTTCTTCCCGCCCCGGGAGCGGGCGGTGCTGGCCGAAGGTTTGCTGGCCCGTCGCGGACTGCCCGGTAGTGGAAGGGCTTTCGTGCGTGCGGTGAATGATCCGCAGACGGTGGCGGTGGGAATGGCATTGGACGAACGGGTAGACGCGATGGTGAGACGTGAGGGGCTGATCGTGGCCGGTGAGGGGGCGCAGCCGTGATCGATCCGGGCCTGGAACGCTGGAGGCTGGTCCTGGGCGCCCCCGCGTCCGCTCTCGGTTCGCTGGGGGAGAAGGGGCAGGGCCGTGACGAGGCGCTGGACTGGCTCTACGGACGTGACGCGGAGAACGACGGCCGGGGGGTGCGCCGGGCGCGGCACCAGGACCGTCGGGGGACCGACGGCGAATCCGTGGTCAGCACGGTCGACTGGCTGAACGACATCACGGAGCTCTTCCCGAAGGAGACCGTCGAGCGGCTGCAGCGGGATGCGGTGGAACGGTACGAGATCCACGACGTGGTCACCGATCCGGCCGTGCTGGAGACCATCGAGCCGAACCCGGCGCTGCTGCGGGCCGTGCTGCAGACCAAGCACCTGATGAACCCCGAGGTGCTGCGCCTGGCCCGGCGCATCGTCGAGGCGGTCGTGCGTGACCTGATGGAGAAGATGCGCACCGAGGTCCGGGTTGCCTTCACCGGCACCCGCACCCGTCGTCCCAGCCGGTGGAAGCAAGCCCGCGACTTCGACATGACCCGTACGATCCGCGCGAATCTGGGGCACTACCGTCCCGACGAGCAGCGGTTGTACATCGAGACGCCCCACTTCTTCTCGCGCCACCGCAAACACCTGGAGCAGTGGCAGGTGATCCTGCTCGTCGACCAGTCCGGCTCGATGATCGACTCGGTCATCCACTCGGCGGTGACCGCGGCCTGTCTGTGGGGGCTGCCGGGTGTGAAGACACACCTGGTCGCCTTCGACACCAGCGTCGTCGACCTGACCAGCGACGTCGACGACCCGGTCGAGCTGCTGATGAAGGTGCAGCTGGGCGGCGGGACCGACATCCATCAGGCGGTGCACTACGGCGCAGGCCTCGTGGAGCAGCCCCGGCGGGCCATCGTCGTGCTCATCAGCGACTTCTACGAGGGTGGCTCGCCGGAAGGTCTGATCCGCAGCGTCCGTGAACTCGTGGAGCAGGGCTCGAAGGTACTCTGCCTGGCCGCCCTCGACGAGGAGGCCAATCCGGCCTACGACCGCGAGACCGCGCAGCGCCTGGCCGATGTCGGCGCCGGCGTCGGGGCCATGACCCCGGGGCAGCTCGCCCGGTTCGTGGCCGAGCAGGTGGGCCGGTGAGGAGGGAGCTGCTCGCGTTGACCCCGGAGTCCCTGGCCGCACTGACGAACCGGGGCCTGGTCAAACGGGCCACCCGGGACCTGGAACGGTCCGCCCCGACGATGGAGGAGAACGGCCAGGGCACGCTGACCGCCACCTACGCGGACGGAGTCACCACGACGCTTCCGGCCGGGGGACTCGAGGCCGGCCGTTGCTCCTGCGGTGCGACCGGTGTGTGCCGGCATGTGGTGATGCTGGTGCTGGCGTATGCGGCGTCGGTCGATCCGGGAAGTAGGGACGCGGGGACGGGGGACGCGGGAGCACGGGCTGCTGCAGCGGAGGCCGCGGGCAGGAAAACCGATGGAATCGTTCATCGTGGAGACGGTCTCGCGGGTACCAAGGGTTCCGGGCCGGGAGTGGGCGGAGACAGCGAGCTCTCGGCCGGGTCCGACGGGCAGATGCCCGGCCCGGGTTCGTCCGTGGCTGAGGACGGTGGGCTCTCCTCCGTCGCGCCGGCTGACCTTCGCCGGGAACCCGGAAGCGGAGGTGAGACCAGAGCGGGGAATGACTCCGCCTCCGCAACCGAGACCGTGGCCGCGTCGGGACCGAGCGAGGCCGAGCATCGAGCTGAGACCGGAGCTGCGTCTGACTCTGTGCCGGGAAGTCCGTCCGACGCACCCGTCGGAGGCTTGGTCCACCCACCGCGCCACCCATCCTGGACCCCGGCCGTCTTCACCGACGCCGAGCTGGAAGCCCACATCGGCAAGCGCGCCATGAACACGGCCCGCCGCGCCCTGGCCAAGGGTTACGTGGCGCGCGTGCGCCGGGCGAGCGCCGCTGATCCGGTGCCGGGCGTGGATCTGCCCGCGGCCACGGTGAGGTTCCATGTGCCGGGCGATCTCGGTTTCGCGCGCAGTGATGCCGTCGCCGGCACCCGGGACGACGTGGTCGCACTGGCGGTCTGGGCCTTCCGGGCGGCGGACGAGCAGGCCCCGGACCAGCCGGAGCCACACGTCCAGGTGGGTGGGGCCGCGGCCGGCGACGGTGGCAGCGCTCTCGAGCAGGCCGTGGAACTGGCTACCACGGTGCTCCAGGAAGGCGCGGTGCATCTTGAGACCGGCCTGGTCACCCGCACGAGTACGGTGCGCGCGGCCCTCGACGGCGCGAAACTGCGCTGGCCGCTCCTGGCCCTGGAAGACCTGGACGCGCAGTTGCAGGCCTACCGCGACCGGTCGGCGCGCTACCGGCCCGACGCCCTGGCTGACCACATCGCCGAACTGTTCGCCCGGTACCGCGCGGTGACCAACGGTGGGTCAGGTTTGCGCTCGCGGGTGCTCGGTACCGACGAGGCCTCGCAGACGCATCTGCGCCGGGCCCGGCTGGAAGGGCTCGGTGCGCGGGTCACGGCGGCCGGTGACGAGCGCACGGTCGAGGTGTTCCTGGCGCATGCCGACAGTGCGTCCGTCCTGGTGATGCGCAGGACGTACACCACCAACGACACCGGGAGCCAGCTCGGGGCCCGGCGCGTGGCCGGCGCGACGATCCAGCGCCTGGCCTCCGGCGCCGTGATCACCGACGCCGCCCGGCGCAGCGCCAATCGCACCGTCACGATCGGCGCGGGTGGTCTCAGCCGCACCCAGGCCATGACGGTGAGCCGTCCCTGGCAGCATCTGCCCGCGGCCATCGCGCCCCCGAGTCTGACGGTGCTGGCCGGAGAGCTCGACGAGCTCCCGCCCCGCCTGGTGCGGGCCCGGGTGAAGGCCGAGCTGGTGCGGGTGATCCCGGTCACCGAGGTGGAGTGGGTCGCCTACTCACCGGGCGACCAGCGCCTGGACGCCGTGGTCACCGATGCCGACGGCACCCGGGCGATGATCTCGGCGACGCACGACAGCTGGGCCCCGGGCCGTCTCGACGCCATGGCCGCGGCGTTGGGCGACGGCCTGCGGCAGGTGTCCGGCACCGTCCGTCGCAGTGGGGGCGGCATCGTCATCGACCCGATCGGCTTTGCTCTCGACGACGAGGTGATCGTGCCCGACCTCACCCCCGCCACCCACACACAGAACCCCGACCCGGGAGCGCCGGGCGGCCGCGACGTCCTTCATCAGGTCCTCGACGACGCCTCGGCCCTGCTCACGCAGATGGCCCACCGTGGGATCCACCACCTGCCGAACACCGTGCCGGCCCGTCTGACCACGGCCGCCGCAGCCCTGCGCCGGGTTGGCCTGCACCTCGTCGCCGACGACGTGGAGCAGCTGGGCGCGGGTCTGGGACCCGAGCCGGGACCGGCCGTGATCGAGAGCTGGGTGAACGCCTATCTGCGGGTCAGCCTGGCCCGCGACCTGCATCAGGGGTAGCGGACTGATCCCGCGGGCACCACATTGCGACCCACGGCACGTGAGCCTCGGTGACCATGTGCAGGCTGCAAGTCGTAGGCTCATGGTCGCCCAGGGATGTTGTACCTGCGCGCGCCGTTGCGCGGGTGCGCTCTCGAATGACCGCATCCGAAGGACGGAGAGCCAGCGTTGGCCGACGCTTCCACCATCATCTACACCCACACGGACGAGGCACCTGCCCTCGCCACGTACTCATTACTGCCGATCGTGCAGGCGTACGCGGGCACGGCTGGTGTGGCGATCGAGACCCGGGACATCTCCCTGTCCGGCCGCATCATCGCCTCGTTCGCCGACCGGCTGAGCGAGGGGCAGCAGCTCGACGACGCCCTGGCCGAGCTCGGTGAGCTGGCCACGCGTCCCGAGGCGAACATCATCAAGCTGCCGAACATCTCCGCGTCGATCCCGCAGCTCAAGGCGGCGATCGCGGAGTTGCGGGAGCAGGGCTTCGACCTGCCCGACTACCCGGACAACCCGACGACCGACGCCGAGCGTGACCACCGCGCCCGGTACGACAAGGTCAAGGGCAGCGCCGTGAACCCGGTGCTGCGTGAGGGTAACTCCGACCGCCGGGCACCCGCCTCGGTGAAGAACTACGCCCGCAAGCACCCGCACCGGATGGGCGCGTGGAGCTCCGACTCCCGGACCAACGTCTCCACGATGAGTGCGGGCGACTTCCGCACCAGCGAGAAGTCCGTGGTCCTGGCGAAGGACGACACGCTGCGCATCGAGCTGGTCGCCCCCGACGGCACGGTCACCGTGCTGCGCGAGTCGGTGCCCGTGCTGGCCGGTGAGGTCGTCGACGCCACCCGCCTCGATGTCGCCGCGCTGCACCAGTTCCTCGCCGCCCAGGTCGCCCGGGCCAAGGCCGAGGGCGTGCTGTTCAGCGTGCACCTCAAGGCCACGATGATGAAGGTCTCCGACCCGATCATCTTCGGCCACACCGTGCGGGCCTTCTTCCCGAAGACCTTCGAGCGGTACGGCGAGGTCATCAAGGCCGCGGGCCTGACACCCAACGACGGTCTCGGGGCCATCCTCAACGGCCTGGCCGCGCTGCCCGAGGGTGACGCGATCAAGGCGAGCTTCGACGAGGAGCTCGCGAGCGGCCCGGCCCTGGCCATGGTCGACTCCGACCGCGGCATCACCAACCTGCACGTGCCCAGCGACATCATCGTGGACGCGTCGATGCCCGCGATGATCCGCACCTCGGGTCACATGTGGGGCCCGGACGGCCAGGAGGCCGACACCCTCGCGGTGCTGCCCGACAGCAGCTACGCCGGTGTGTACCAGGTCGTCCTCGACGACTGCCGCGCCAACGGGGCCCTCGACCCGTCCACCATGGGCTCGGTGCCGAACGTCGGTCTGATGGCTCAGAAGGCCGAGGAGTACGGCAGCCACGACAAGACCTTCGAGATCCCCACCGCCGGCACCGTGCGCGTCGTCGACGGCTCGGGCACCGCGCTGCTCGAGCACGAGGTCTCCGAGGGCGACATCTGGCGGGCCTGCCAGACCAAGGACGTGCCGATCCGCGACTGGGTGAAGCTGGCCGTGCGCCGGGCCCGGGCCACGGGCGACCCGGCCGTGTTCTGGCTGGACGAGGCCCGGGCCCACGACGCCAACCTGATCGCGAAGATCAACGAGTACCTGCCCGAGCACGACACCGACGGACTGACGATCAAGATCATGTCCCCGGTCGAGGCGACGGCGTACTCGCTGGAACGCATCCGGCAGGGCCAGGACACCATCTCGGTCACCGGCAACGTGCTGCGCGACTACCTGACCGACCTGTTCCCCATCCTCGAGCTGGGCACCAGCGCGAAGATGCTGTCGGTGGTGCCGCTGATCAACGGGGGCGGCCTGTTCGAGACCGGCGCCGGTGGCTCCGCACCCAAGCACGTGCAGCAGCTGGTGAAGGAGAACCACCTCCGCTGGGACAGTCTCGGTGAGTTCCTGGCCCTGGCTGTCTCTTTCGAGCACCTGGCGCAGACCACGCAGAACGCCCGCGCCCAGGTGCTGGCCGACACGCTCGACCGGGCCACCGGCACGTTCCTCGACGAGAACAAGTCGCCGAGCCGCAAGTCCGGTGAGCTCGACAACCGTGGCAGCCACTTCTACCTGGGCCTGTACTGGGCCCAGGAGCTGGCCTCGCAGACCGACGACACCGAACTGGGCTCGCTCTTCGCGGCCCTGGCCAAGAGCCTGGCCGAGCAGGAGGAGACCATCGTCGCCGAACTGCTCGCGGTGCAGGGCGACGCGGTCGACATCGGTGGCTACTACCGGCCCGACCCGGCCAAGGTCGAGGCGGTCATGCGCCCGTCCGCGACGCTGAACCAGGCGCTCGCAACCCTGGCCTGACAGTGCTGAGAGGTTGTGTCCCCCGGTCATTCCCGGGGGGCACAGCCTGAAGTACTCTCGGCCCATGGTGACCACAGGCCCCGACGCGCGGGCGGACCGACTCGAGCACCGCATCCCCGATTACGCGAACCCGCCCTACGGCAGCCGTTACGGCAAGACCCTCAAACCGTTCCACCGCACGGGTTCCCTGCTGGTCCTCAGTGGCATGACCCCGGAAGACCGCGACGGGACGGTCTTTCACCCCGGTCGCCTGGGTGATGGTCTGAGCGTGGAGCAGGGCTACGCCGCCGCCCGGAAGACCGCGATCAATGCGCTGGGCATGATCCGGCTGGCCGTCGGCTCGCTCGATCACGTGCTGGCACCCGTCCAGGCCGTCGGGTACGTCACGTCCACGGCCGATTTCGACCGGCACAACGAGGTCGGCGAGGGCGTGAGCGACGTGCTGGCCGAGGTGTTCGGAGCGGCCGGGGCGAGCACCCGGGCCAACCTCGGGGTGACGAGCCTGGCCCGGGGCAACTGTTTCGAGCTGCTGCTCACCGTCGAACTGCGCCCCGACGCCCCCTGAAACCTCAGAGCTCGCGCGCCACCCAGTCGGCCAGCGCCCGGGCGCACTCGGCCACGGTGACGGGCCAGCTCTTCGCGGCGCCCTCGTCGGCGTCGTCGCTGACGATCTTGACCAGCCGCGCCGGGAGGCCCAGCCGCTGCGCCGTCGCGGCTACCGCGTATCCCTCCATGTCCACCAGATGGGCGCGTAGGGCCAGAGAGTCTTTGAGGACGCCGTCCGCGACGAACGAGTCCCCGCTCGCCAGGGTCACACCACCGGTGTGGGGGAGTTCGACCGGCGCACCGTAGGTCTCGCCCGTCAGCGTCCGCAGCAGAGCGGTGTCCAGGTCGTGCTGTATCACCGTGCTCACCTCGTGCACCCCGCTCAGACCCGGGCGCAGGGCGCCGGCGGTGCCGAGGTTCACCAGGGACGACGGGTGGACGCCGGCGGCCAGGGCCGTCATCAGGGTGAGAGTCGTGTGCACCTTGCCGATGCCGGTGATCAGGACCGGCAGGTCGCCGGGAAGGAACTGTGCCTCCTCCTTCACCGCGACCACCAGGAGGGGCTGGTCGGCGCTGATTGATCCGATGAGGTGTTCAGTGGTCACGGGTGTCCCATCCGAGGCGGCCTTCTACTGTGATGACAAATCTAAGCAGCTGAGGTTCAGCGTCCGGTAGGAGTGGCCTTGATCACTATCGGGCCGGATCCGGCGAGTCGCGCTGCTGTGTCGATGGATACGCGAAAAGTCTTGTCAGGTAGATTCTTTGATGGTCGGGGGAAGGTCCCTTCGGGGCATGGCGCCATCGGCACATGACGTCACGGAATCGGAATTCCCGTGCTGAAGGTGGCCGATCCGGCCGGGCGCATGTAGCTTCCTCAGTGGCGGTCGTCAGGGGGATGTACCGCTCCTGGCTTCTCTGTCTCCGCGGCGTCGACGCCGCGAACAGGAAGCATTCCCACTCTGCGTGCATCCCCGTTCTGCCCTCCCCAAAAACTCTGCCGCCATCGGTGGCCCTTCCAGTATCCCCATTCCTGAAGGAGATTCATCCATGCACTGTCTCGACTGCGCCCTGATCTCAGACACGAAGAACCCGGCTGTCGCGTACTGCCGCTCCTGTGGCGGCGCCGTCTGCCTCGAGCATGCCGCCGTTCTGCAGTCCGCCCCGGTCCCGGTCGGCCTGCTGCCGGCCGAGCCGAAGCGACGCGTGATCAGCTGCCTGAACTGCAGCACCGGGACCGATCGCCCGGCCCGTCCGGCGCAGGACGCGCGACGCCCGCGCTGGACGCTGGTCTCGGTTCCCGAGTAAGTCATGAAAAGCGCTGTCAGGCAGGTCTAGTCACCGATCATCCGGGCGACGGCGAGATGGTCGCGGGCGGCGGTCTCCAGGTGCACCAGGTCGCAGGCCACAGTGAGCACCGTCCAGCCCTCGGCGATACGCCGGGCCGCGACGTCGCCCGCCCCGGTGTGCAGCCCCGCTGCCAGACCGTTCGCCTCGCAGGCTTTCCGGATCCGGGTCAGGGCGTTCTCGAACTCGCCGGCCACCCTCGGATCGGTCGACGTGGCGCCCCCGATCGACAGGGTGAGGTCGGAGGGCCCGACGTAGAGTCCGTCCAGACCGGGCGTCGCCGCGATCTCCTCGACGTTCTCCAGGCCCTGTGGCGTCTCGATCATCGCGAGCACGGCCACGGACTCGTTCGCCCGGGCCGGTTCCGGGCCGATCCGCAGCAGCGAGCGCATCGGCCCGTACGAGCGGATGCCGTGGGGAGGGTACCGCGCGGCCGCGACCGCGCCGGCGGCGTCCTGGGCGGTGTTGACGAGCGGCACGATCACCGCCCGGGCCCCGGCGTCCAGGGCCCGGCCGATCTCGGCGGGGCCGTTCTGGCCTACCCGCACGACCCCTGCCGACCTACCGCCGGCGTCGATGGCGGTGAGCCCGTTGAGCAGGCCGCGGTAGTCGAACAGGCCGTGCTGGGCGTCCATCGCGACGTAGTCGTACCCCAGGGCGGCGATGCGCTCGGTCGCCGGTGGCGCGTCGAGCAGGATCCAGTACCCGACCACGGTCTCCCGGCGGCGGACGCGGGTGGCGAAGTCGGTGACGGTCATGGGATCTCCGTTCATCGAGGACAGAACCTGCTCAGGACCATCACATCGAGAACGGCCCGCGCGCCAGGGGTCGGTCGGGCCCGAGCGCCGAGTGACCCCACCGTGCCGATTCCGGTAGCGGGTTCTATGGTAGACAGAACGTTCTATTCCGAGGATTCTGGAGGATCGGTGAAGATTTCCGGTAGGGCTCTGGCCCAGGCGGCTCTCGGCGGGTTCCTGACCTATGCGGGTGTCTCGCACCTGACCGTGGCCCGGCAGGAGTTCCAGGCGCAGGTGCCGTCGTGGTTCCCGGTCGATCCGGACGCCGTGGTGCTGGCTTCCGGCGCGGTGGAGATCGGGCTGGGTGCGGCCCTGCTGACGGCCTGGCACCAGCCGAACCGGGCCCGGGTGGGACTGCTGGCCGCGGCGTTCTTCGTGGCCGTCTTCCCCGGCAACATCGCCCAGTTCACCGAGCACCGAGACGGCTTCGGCCTGGACACCGACACCAAACGCGCCGTGCGGCTGGTCTTCCAGCCGGTCCTGGTGGGCTGGGCGCTGGGCGCGACCCGGGCGAGCCGGGCGAGCCGGCGCCGGGCCGAGCCAAAGCCCTGACCGGCCTTTGCCCCGGGGCCGATCGTGCCGATGATGGGCTGCAGGGGCGGCACGGCGACGATCTTGGGGGAGGCGACACGCGTGATCCCGGCCGACGCCGCAGGGGAGCCGCTGGCCCGGCAGCACGACTTCGCCCTGCGTGAGGCCTACGAGATCGTCGAGGCCGCGCAGGACCATGACGTCACCGAGGACGTGGCCCGGCTCGACGCCCGGGCACGCACGCACGGCTGGGACGACGTCGTGTTCCTGCTGCACTTCGCCCGTTCGCTGGCGGCGCGGGACGCCGGTGAGGACGACTCGCAACACGTCGAGACGATGCTCGAGGCGGCCCGCCGCCTGGGTGATCCGGCGCTGCTGGCCCTGGCCCTGGCCACCACCGCGCAGCGTGCTGCCGACAGCCGATCGGCGCTGCCCGAGCCTGCGCCCGGCGCCGAACCGCTGGTGCGGGCCGTCGTGCTGCTGGACGACACCGACAGCCTGGTCGTGCACCGGGTCGCCGCCCACCTGGAGGTCGCGGGCGCCTTCCACGCCCTCGGGCTCTGGGCCATGGCGTACGAGCAGTTCGCCCTGCTCGAAGATCTGTTCGCCGGCGAGCACGACCCGGTCTGGGCCGACGTGCTGCGACGTCAGCGTCGGGTCGTGCACGCCAACGGGATGGACATGTCCCTCGACGACGCCTGCGCCCAGGCCGAGATCGGCGACTGGGACGGTGCCCGGAGAGCGGCCGCGCGCCGGCTGCCGGAGGTCCTGCGGCCCCTGACGCCGGACTGGCCGCCGACCTGGCAGGCGATGATCCACGCGTTCGCGGACCTGTTCGCCGCCCTGGCGGGGATGTCCTCACCGGCCGACCGCGCCCTGGTCGTGCTCCAGGCCCGCAAACCGGCCGCCGACGCCAACATCGCCATGCTCTCGGTCGCCGACGCGATCCGCGCTCACAAGGCGGGCGACCAGGCCCGGGCATCGCGGCTGGCCGAGGCCTGCGCGGGTGTCATCGGTCCCAACGTTCCCGTGCACCTGCGGCTGCTCGCCCTGAACCTCGCGGCCCACAGCCCGCAGACTCCGCCGGCCGCCCTGACCTACGCCCAGGAACTCATCACCCTGCGCTGGAACTCACGCCTCAGCCGGCTCACGTCGATGCGCGCGGCCATCGACGCCGAGCGGCGCCGGGTGGAGCACGAGTTCCTGCGCGACCAGGTGCTCGTCGATGACCTGACCGGCCTGGGCAACCGCCGCGCGTACACCGCCTACCTGGACCGGATCCGGCGTTCGCTGGCCGTCACCGCCGCGCGGCCCGGCCAGGACCGCCGGATCCGGCGCCGGGCCCGGCGCCCGCCCGATCTGGTGATCATGATGATCGACATCGACCACTTCAAAGCCGTCAACGACTCGTTCGGCCACGACATGGGCGACGAGGTGCTGCGCCGCCTCGGCTCGGTGCTGTCCGCCCAGGTGCGCTCGGGCGATCTGGCCGCCCGCCTCGGCGGTGACGAGTTCGTGGTGGTCATGGCGCAGGACGGCCAGAACGTCGCGGAGAGCCGTGCGCAGTCGATCGTGAAGGCCGTGCGTGACTACCCCTGGGACGAGGTGGCTCCCGGCATGACCATCTCGGTCAGCCTGGGCCTGCACCAGGGCCCCGCCAGCGACCTGGCCCTGCTGCCGGCCGAGGCCGACCGGCAGCTGTACGTGGCCAAGCGCGAGGGCCGAGGCCGGGTGGCCGGGACCAGTGCCGGGACCAGTGCCGGGACCAGTGCCGGGACCAGTGCCGGGACCAGTGCCGGGACCAGCGCCGGGACCAGCGCCGGGACCAGCGCCGGGACCAGTGCCGGGACCAGTGCCGGGACCAGTGCCGGGACCAGTGCCGGGACCAGTGCCGGGACCAGTGCCGGGACCAGCGCCGAGCCAGCGCCGGGACCCGCGCCGAGCCAGCCCTGACGAGCCCTGACGAGCCCTGACGAGCCCTGACGAGCCCCTGGCGGGCTCTCGACCGACCCCGATCAGCCCTCGACCGACCCCGTTACAGGAACCCCTCCAGCCGTTCGGCGAACTGGTCGGGGCTCTCGATCGGGATGCCGAGAGCCTGCGCCTTCGTGTACTTGCTGGAGCCCTCCTCGGCCGCGACCAGCAGGCCGGTGTTCTTCGAGACCGAGCCGCTGGACTTGCCCCCGGCCCGCTCGATCAGCTCGTTCATCTCGTTGCGGGACAGCTCGGCCAGGGGCCCACTCATCTTGCCGGTCACCACGACGCTCATCGGCTTGCCGTTCTCGGCGGTCAGAGGCAGCGAAGGCCCGGCCTCCCCGGCCTCCCCGGCTTCACCGGCCTCGTCCTCCTCGGCCACGACCCGCCCGGTGGCACCCGGCTCGGTCATCGAGACCCCGGCCTCCCGCAGCTTCGCGATCACCGGGGCGAGCTCGATCAGTTCCTCCACGATGACCGGTGCCCTCTCCGGCCCGATCCCGTCGACCTCCTCGAAGGCCGCGGCGTCGGCGGCCTGGATCGCATCCATCGTGGCGAAGTACCGCGCGATACGGCGGCTCATCGAGCGGCCGGTACCCCGCACCCCGAGCGCGGTCAGGGTGCGGGCCAGCGGCTGGGCCTTGGCCTTCTCGACCTCGGCGAGCACTTTCGCGGCGCTGGTTCTCCCCATCCGCTCGAGGGTGAGCAGCTGTTCCTCGGTGAGGGTGAACACGTCGGCGACGTCGGTGACCAGGCCGTTGTCGACGAGTTGGCGCACGAGCTTCTCGCCGACCGATTCGATGTCCCAGCAGTCACGGGCCACCGCGTAGCGGATGGACTGCGGCAGAGCGCACTGGCGGCCCCGGGTGCACCGCCACCGTTCCTGCGAACGGTCGATCTCGCTGCCGCAGTTCGGGCACATCTGCGGTGCCTCGATCGGGATCTCGGCCCCGGTACGGGCCGAGACGACGGCCCCCTCGATGCGCGGGATGACCTCACCGGCCCGCAGCACCATCACCGTGTCGCCGATCATCAGACCCTGCCGGGCCAGGTCGTTCGGGTTGTGCAGCGTCGCGTAGGTGACCGTGGTGCCGCCCACGAAAACGGGTTTCACCCGGGCCCGGGGCGTGATCACCCCGGTGCGGCCGAGCTGCCAGATGACCTCTTCCAGCGTGGTCAGCCGGGAGTCGGCCGGGAACTTGAACGCGATGCCCCACCGCGGTGCCCGCGACGAGGACCCGGCCTGCTCCCGGTCGGCGGGCGAGTCGGCCTTGATCACCGCCCCGTCGATGCCGAAGCCGAGGTCGGCGCGCCGGGCCAGCAGCGAGTCGATGTACTCCTGCGCGGCCTCGATCGTGTCGACCACCGCGATCTGCGCGGGCGAGGTCGCGGCGGTGGAGACGCCGAGCTCACCGAGCAGGGCGATCGCCGCCGAATAGTCGCTGTCCGCATCCGGTCCCGTGCCCGCAGGGGCACCCGGCAGCGCCAGCACCTGATAGGCGAAGAACGTCATGGGGATGACGTAGGTGCGGTCTTTCGAGCCCCGCAGTGCGCCGGCCACCCCGTTGCGCGGGTTCACGAACGGCTTGTCGCCGTTGGCCAGGCGCAACTCGTTGGCCGCGGTGAACTGCGCGTCGGTGAGCATCACCTCACCACGCACCTCCAGGGTCAGTGGCTGCGCGAGCTGCTGGGGCAGCCCGGCGATGGCCGCGGCCGCGAAGGTGACGTCTTCCCCGTGCACGCCGTCGCCCCGGGTGATCAGCTGCTCCAGCGAGCCCTGCCGGTAGCGGGCGGCCAGGGCCAGGCCGTCGAGCTTGGGCTCCACCACGTAGCGCGGGGCCCGGCCCAGTCGTTTGCCCAGGCTCGCGTGCCACTCGGCCAGCTCGTCGGCCGAGAACACGTTGTCGAGGCTGAGCATGGGCGCGGAGTGCTCCACGTCGCCGGCGTCACCGCCCACCACCTGAGTCGGCGAGGCCTCCACCCGCCAGTCGGGGTGCTCGGCCTCGGTGACCGCGATGTCGCGCACCAGCTGGTCGTAGGTGGCGTCGTCGAGCACCGTCACCTCGGCGGCCTCGTCGAGCGCGGCGTCGGCCGCCTCGCCGGTGCCGTAGTAGAGGCTCGAGGCGGCGCGGGCGGTCCCGATCGCCTGCTCGTACTCCTCGCGTGACAGCACCCTGCCCGCCGTCATCTGGCTCATCGGGACTCCCCGGGCCGGTGGGACGGGGAAGACGGGAGGAGGGCAGCTGTATGGCCGGCGCGCAGGCAGCGGGGGTCCTGATTCACATCCCAGAACGTAGCGCCGCCCACCGACAATCTTGATCAGGACCCTCGAGAGCCCCGGGAGCGCAGGAGAGGAGGCCGGTGAGAAGGCCACCGGACGTGTACCAGGTGTGCCATGTGTACACCTGAGCGGTGACCTCCTGACCGCCGTCACCGGAGCCGGCCCGGGCCCATCCCCGAGCCCTTGACCGGCTGCCCTCACGCCCCTTCGAGCGCTTGTACGACCAAGGATTCCGGCACCCGCGACGCGAACGCGGGCGGCGACTCGATCAGGCCGCTCTCCTGGTGGAACGCAGCAGCCTTGTCGTAGCCGGTGACCCGGGGTGCAGGGTCCGGGGGCACCTCTGCCTGCCACAGCGGGACGAGCCCGGTGACCGTCATCGGGGCGAGCGAGTCCAGGTCGTCCCCGAGCAGGACGGTGACCTCGGCCGGATCACCGTCGATCGTCCTCTCGCCCCGGGCGATCGCCGCAGGAAGGCCTGCGCCGCCGGCCCCTTCCGGTCGATCGTGGCCTGGGTGGTGAACACGATGCCGTGGGTCCGGCCCCGTGTGGACGCACCGGTTCCCGGGTCGCTCATGCGGGGCCCTTCGCGAGAGCGGTCCGGCGGGTGTTCTCCACAGCCATCACCCGCACCTCGTCCTCATGGAAACCGTTACGCAGCAACTGGTCGGCCATCAGGGCGAGACCGTCCTCGACGGGCGGGTTGAACGGCTGCCCGAGGTCGCTCGACAGGATCGAGTGCTCCGGCCCGACCTCCCGGATGTGCTCGTACAGCAGGTCCCAGGTGATCTTCCCGCTGTGCGGCGTGGTGAAGCAGCGCTCCATCAGGGCTCCGTAGGCGGTGAGCTCGCGCTGGGCCGCGACGGACAGTTGCTGGGAGGTGAACTCCGGGTGCGTCACCACGATCCGCCGCACCCCGGCCTCGTGCGCGGCCCGCACCGTGGTCAGGATCTCCGCCCCGGACAGGTGCCCGGTGGCCAGCACCATGTCGTGTTTCGCGATCAGCGTGAGCACCTGGCGCAGCGCCGTCACCGGCTCGCCGTCGGGGTCCACGACGTCGACGGGCGGCGCCATGATGCCCTGCTCGGCAAGCTCGGCCTGCACCTGCGCCCACATCGGGGGAGTGGCGCCCTGCGGAGCCCGGGTCTGGCTCTCGCGCTGGTTGCGGCTGTCCACCGTCGGCATCCAGACGATGCGGGCACCGCTGCGCCCGGCCAGCTCGACCGCCACCGGATTCAGCCCTCCCACCGAGGCGTTCAGCGTCAGGGCGCCCAGCACGTCGACACCGGGAACGACCGCCCGCACCACCTGGGCCCGCTCGGCCGTGGGCAGGTAGTGCGACTTGAGCACGAAACCGGCCAGCCCGGCGTCGCGGAAGCGCAGGGCCAGGGAGATGTCGTCGATCCGCCGCGCCATGACGTCGGGCGCGACGTGGACATGGGTGTCGTAGGCGCCGGTGACGAGTTCACGGGCCCGTGAGCCGGGTGGCGGATGATGAGTTCCAGGCATGAAGCCTCCAGAGATCGTCGACAACATTGTCAACAATTTGATCGTGGACCATGTCGGCATCTGGCGCAATTGGCCTGACCTTCGCCTCTGGGCGAACGATCGGTCGCTAAGATGGTTGCCATGTCCCGTAGTTCAGTGGCCGGAGCCGAGCAGACCCGCCGTGCGATCCTCGCCGAGACCGTGCAGCAGATGTCCGTGCACGGTGCCGGTGGTATCTCCCTGGGGGGTATCGCCACCACCCTGAACATGAGCAAGGCGGGCGTCGTCGGGCCCTTCCGCACCCGCGAGGCCCTGCTGCTGGCCGCGTTCGACCTCGGGGTGGCCGCGCTGCGCGAGCGGGTCGTCGACCCGGCCCTGGCCCTGCACCTGGGCCCGGGGGAGCGGCGGCTGCGGGTGATCGTCGAGGGTTGGACCGACTACCTGGTCAACAGTCCGTTCCGTGGCGGATGTCTGCTCACCAGCGCATCTTTCGAGCTGGACGGGCAGTCCGGGCCCTTGCGTGACCACATGGTCGAGGCGGCCCGGCAGTGGCGTCACTTCCTGCGGGCCCAGTTGGCCGAGGCGGTGGCGGCGGGCCACCGGCTGCCCCGCGACGTGCCCGACACGGCCGCCCTGCTGATCGCCCTGGGCCTGTCCCTGAACCAGGCCGTGCAGCTCGGCGACGCCGACACCCGCGACCGCACGGTCCGGCTGCTGCGCGAGACTGCGGGTCTGTGAGCGGTTTCGCCCGATTCGTTGACGCGCGGGTGGTGCGCGGATAAGTTCGGGTTGGCAAACGATCGTTCGCTATTTCCGGGGGAAGGTGCGATTCGTGTCCACAGCAGGTTTCCGAACGGCGGGCTCCCGAACAACAGGCTCCCGCACCACGGGCGTTCTCGCCGCCGGTGCCACCTTCCTGGCCATGCTCGACTCGACGGTCGCCAACCTCGCCGTCCCCTCGCTCGCCGGTGACTTTCCCGGCGACACCCCCGCCGGCACCCTGAGCGGCATTTCCTGGGTGATCACGCTGTACGCCATCGTGTTCGCCGCCCTGCTCGCACCGGCCGGCCGCTTCTCCGACGTGATCGGTCGGCGGGCCTTGTTCTGTTCCGGTGTAGCGGTATTCACCGTGATGTCGCTGTTGTGCGCCCTCGCGCCGAACCTCGACGTGCTGGTCGTGGGCCGGGGCCTACAGGCCATCGGCGCGGCCGCGATGGTGCCGGCCTCACTCGCCGTGGTGCTCACCGACACCCCTTCCTCCCAGCGCACGAAGACCATCGGCCTGTGGAGCGCCGCCGGCGCCCTGGCCGCGGCCATCGGCCCGGGTCTGGGCGGCGTCCTGGTCGAATGGGTGGGCTGGCGCTCGCTCTTCCTCATCAACGTGCCGATCGGCATCGTCCTGTTCGTCGCCGGCCGGCGCCTGATCGGCACCGGCCTGCGCGGCGGGCGGGTGCCCGACCCGATCGGCACGGTGATCCTGGTGTTCGGGGTGGGCCTGACCGTGCTGGGCGCCACCAAGGGCGAGGAATGGGGCTGGAGCAACCTCTCCACCCTCCTGGCGCTGGGGTTCGGCCCGGTCCTGGTTGCCTTCGTGCTGCTGCGCTCCACCCGGCACGCCGTCCCTGTGGTCGAGACCACGCTGTGGCGCAACCGCACCTTCCTGCGCGCCAACCTCGCCGCGATGGTCTACGGCGCGGCCCTGTTCACCTGGCTGCTGGTCGGTGTGCTGGTCCTGACCGAGCAGTGGCACTACTCCACGCTGAAGGCCGGTCTGGCGATGAGCCCAGGGGCTCTGGTGGCGTCGGTGACCGCGATCATCGCCTCGCGGGTCGGGGAACGGGTCGGACCCCGCGTCATCTCGGTCGTCGGCTCGCTGACGATCTTCGCGGTCGGGGTGTTCTGCTGGATCTTCCTGCCCGAGAACCCGCACTTCACGGCCTTCTGGCTGCCGTTGAGCTTCGTCATCGGCTTCGGTATCGGCCTGATGTCGTGGAGCCTCTCGGTCGCCGCGGTGATGTCGGCCAGCCCGGTCAAGTTCGCCAGCGCCACCGGCATGAACATCGCCTGCCGCCAGGTCGGCGGTGCCCTCGGCATCGCCGCCATGACGGCCATCATCGCCGCCCGGCCGGGCCTGTCCGGCTACCAGCTCGTCTACCTGGTCTGCGGCCTGTGCGCGCTCGCGGCGGCCGCGGCCAGCGCCGGATTCCACTTCCCGAAGTACGTGCCCGCACCGGCGCCTCGCAGCGAGGCGACGCCAGCCACCGAAGGGACCGTCCGTTGAGCGACAACATCGCACAGGACCTCTACACCCAGGACCTGACCCGCGCCGGCGACCTGCTCGCCAAGGCTCCCTGGAAGCGTCTGGCGGTGCTCGGTGACAGCCACGCCGCGGGTATCCGGGAAGTGGTCCAGGGGTACCCGGACAAGTCGTGGTTCGACTGGCTGAGCGAGAGTCTGCTGTTGTCGCAGCCCGGGCTACGGGCCAAGAACTTCGGCCAGAAGGGACTTCTCGCCCGGGAGGTGCGAGCCCGGCAGGTGAAGCCGGCGCTGGAGTTCGAGCCCGATCTGGCCGTGGTGCTGTGTGGCGGGAACGACTTGCTACGCGGTTCGTTCGACGGGGTCGCCGCCGAGCTCGACCAGATCGTGCGGCCGCTGCGTGAGAGCGGCGCGACCGTGGTCACCATGGGCCTGTTCGACATCACCCGCTCCGGGCTACTGCCCGACGAGTTCAAGCCGCCGCTGAAGGCCCAGCTCGACGAGCTGTACGCGATCGTGGGCGGCGTCGCCGAACGCAACGGCACGCTTCACATCGACTTCGGAACCCACCCGGCCGCGGCTCAGGACGACGTGTACGCCAGCGACTTCCAGCACCTCACCACCCGGGGCCACGCGGTCGTCGCGTCCGCGACGGTGGTTCGGCTGAGCGAGCAGAACTGAAAGAAGCGAGCAGAACTGAGCTGAAACACCTGCGCGGTCCGGCCGGAGCGCCGGACCGCGCAGGCACCGTTTCAGGGCTTGACCGCGACCCCCGCGTAACAGTTCACCGGGGCACCCCGGGCACCCAGCCGGCTGCTCAGCGGTGAGGGCTCCGGCCGCCAGTCGGGCAACAGCACGATCCCGGGCTCCAGCAGCCCGAAATCGCCGAACAGCAGGGCCAGCTGGTCTTTCGTGCGGTAGTCCAGATGGCCGTAGGCGCCGGCGTAGACCTCCCCGATCGCCTGCCCCCGACCGTCCAGCTCGCCGGTACCGTGGCTGATGGCCAGGTGACTGCCGGGGGCCAGCGCATCCCGGTAGACCTCCAGCGCGGCGGCCACCTCGTCCCGGTCGAGGAAGTGCAGCACGTTGAAGAAGAACAGCGCCACCGGTTGCGAGAGATCCAGCCGGGAGATCACGTCCGGGTGCTGGAGAATCTCCTGCGGTTTGGTCAGGTCGCCCTGGAACGAGCCGCAGTGCGGCAGGTCTGCGAGCAGCTCGCGGCCCCGGGCCGCCGCCACCGGGTCGATGTCGACGTAGACCACCTTCACGTCCGGGTTGATGGCGTGGGCCACCTCGTGCACGGACGCCCGGGCCGGGATGCCGGAGCCGATGTCGAGGATCTGCGTTACCCCGCCCGCGACCAACTCGCGCACCACTCGTTTGATGAGTTTGCGGTTCTCCCAGATGGTCAGCCGGATCATCGGGGCGGCGTTGCGGGCGGCGTGCGCCACGTCGCGGTCTTCCTCGACGTGGCGGTCACCGCCCATCAGGTAGTCGTACATCCGCGCGATGCTGGGACGGGACAGGTCCGCACCCTCCACCACCCAGCCCGGTTCCGGTTGTGTCGAAGACGTCATGCTTACGCTCCAGAAGTCGTGAGTAGCTGGTCGACGGAGGCGAGGGCGGGATACTGCCGGCCCAGGGCACTGATCCAGCGCTCCAGGCCGAAGGCCACACAACCGGTGAAAGCCGGCGAGCCGTCGGGCAGCCGGATCCGGTACCGGTCGCCGAAGAAGTTACGGTGGAAGTTCACCGATGCGATGGCCAGTGTGCCGTCGTACAGGAACTCCTCCTTGGTCGGGAAGAGCTTCTGCATCTTGCTCTTGGCGCCGTTCGGGTCGAAGAACGGGTCGGTGGCCACGTCGACGTGGTGCGGCAGGCCCAGCTGTTCCAGGAATGCCGCGATCCGCGCCTTGAACGTGCCCAGGTGCTCCAGCACGGTGTCGCGGTCACCGACGAGGATGACCTCCCGCATGGTGAAGCCGAACAGCCGTCGCAGGCCCTCGTAATGGTCCTCCCGACGGAAACACGTTGCCACCGTGGTGATCACGCGATTTCCACCCTCGACCGGGGAGCCTGCCAGGTCGAAGTAGGCGCCGTAGCAGGCGGCCGAGGGGAGCACGTACTCGGCATCGACCAGCGCCGACGCCACCACCGCGCCGTCCGCGACCGTGCCCTCGGCGAGCCCCGCGTCACTCATCAGCGTGCGGTTCAGTGCGGAGACGGGTGAGGCCAGGTGCGGGAAGTTGTCGAAGTAGTCCATCTTCGCCAGGTCCCCGACGGTGAGCAGAGGTGGGAATCGGTACTCCTGCGCGCCCGCCTCCAGGCCCCACCCGGCGAAGGTCCGGTCCAGGCGGCCCAGCAGCCCGATCGCGGCGGGACCCAGGGTGGCCCGGCCGTCACCGGTGACGTCGGTGCCCGTCAGCACGGTCTCAGACGTCATCGAAGAACCTCTTCCTGATCGACTCGACGGTCCGGAAGTCCTCCCTGCTCACCGAGTCGATCGAGATCTCCCGGCCCGAGTGCTCCTCGAGCAGCAGGATGAACTCGACAAACCCGAGCGAGTCGAGCACCCGGTTCTCGATCAGGTCGTAACCCGGCGGGATCTGCTCGCCGCTGCCCTGCACCTTCTGGTAGCGCGTGCGCAGGTTCTGCGCGACGACGTCGAAACCGTTGCTCACGAGGCCGCCCCGGCCCGGCGCGGTTCCTCGAACAGCGGCGAGGTGAACACGCCGGTGCTGGTCATGAACGAGATGCTGCGTTTGAGGATCCGTTCCACGTAGGCCGGGTGGGACGGGTCGGCCAGCACCTGACGGCGCACCTCGTAGGGGTCGGGTATTCCCGCGTCCTTGTAGATCAGGGGGTCGACCAGGCTGTCGATCGAGGCGATCATGTACCGCTTGATGTACGCCTCCAGCACGGCCTGCTGGGTCTGGTCGATGCGGTCGCGCAGGTCCGACCAGAGCATGGCGACGATCTGCCGGCCGAACGCGATGTGTCGCGACTCGTCCCGGTGGTGCACCTCGTTGACCTTGCGGATCGTCGGGTCGAGGCGCTCGTCCTGGCCCATCCGCTGGTTGAACACGTCCACCAGCTCCTCGAAGATCAGCAGCCGGGAGAAGACCAGGAAGTGGTCGGCCTCGGCCACGCCCGGCCCGGCCAGGCTCATGGCGCGGGAGGGGTAGATCTTGCCGCCGTACCGCAGGCAGAACTCGGCGAAGAACCACATGTGCTCGTTCTCCTCGCCGATGATGTGGTGGAAGTACGCCGAGGGCACCACGAAATCGGCCGTGTGGATCCGCGCGATGATCTCGTGCAGCAGTTCGCGGATACCGTGCACGTTGAGGCTGTAGAAATTGATGCTCTCCCAGCGCGAGATCACCTGCAGCTGCTGCTCGCTCAGGGTGGCGCCGATCGCTGTGCCGTGCTCGACCATCATCTCCGGCGTCATCCACCAGCGCTGCTCCGGCAGGCTGTCGGGCCACCGGAACTCGCGGTACGGGTTGTAGTAGTCCCGCTCCGACAGGTCCACCAGGCGCTTGAGCACGTCGCGGAACCCGGGGTCCTGATCGAGCCGTTCCCGGACGCTGGCGTAGGTGGTGGTCATCTGGCTCCTACCCTTCTGATCACGGTGCGGGTGGTCGCCGGGCGCGCGCCGCCGGCTGTGTGGTGCAGTGACTCGGGAGCCCCGGCACCGATCGCGCCCGGCAGCATCCGGTTGATGCGCGAACCCACGCAGGCTGCGGGGATACCGGGATGCGGGTGCTCGGCGAGGGCCGACAGTCGCTCGAAGACCGCGTCGACGGGCTTGGTGACCCCGTCGTCGTCCACCACCTCGACCCAGGAGTGCGCCAGGTCGAGCATGCCGAGGATCCACCCGCCCCGGGTGCGGGCCTCGTAACCGGCCGCCTGGAACTCTTTCTGCAGGTAAGTGGACGCCGCGACGCACGGGGCGACCCCCGCGTCCAGGATCGGTGCGTAGTCGTGCTGGCAGTCCTCCGGCAGCCGGACCCAGCGGTACCCGCGGTCGAGGAACTCCTCGGTGATCTTGCGCAGCGCCGGGGAGACCAGACCCTGCACCTTGCCCGCCGTGCTGATGCTGCCCGAGAACGTCACCGGGCCGGGCCCGTCGAATTCGAAGTGCGTGGGCGTCATCCGCACCGCCGCCGAGCTCTCCCAGTTCTCCAGGAGTCCGCCGTTCAGCTCGGGCAGGAACCGGGTGTGCGACCACCGGCCGGCCGCGTCGTCCGGTACCGACATCTCGATCGAGAACGACCACCGCATCGGGGTTTCCCAGGTACGGGGATCCTCCCGCATCCAGCGCAGGGCGTAACGCACGGCCCGCTCGGGACGGGACTGCCCGGTCCCGGCGTCGAGGGCGAGGTTGGTGAGGTCGTTACGGTCGAACCGGCCCCCGTCGTGGGGCAGCCCGGCGGCGACCAGGTCGGCGAAAATATCCGGACCACAGCGTAAAACATCCTGGGCCTCGTCCTCGTCCAGCAGTGGCACCCGGTAGCCGGCGGGTACCGGGTAGAGCCGGGAGAGAGCGTTGAGCCAGGCCTCACGTTCAGCCGTCACTGTGGGCCCGGCGCTGCCGTCGGGCCGATCAGCGAGCTGACCAGCTTCTCGATGTCACCGACCGTGGCCATCTCCACGGCCTGCCCCTCCGGCACCTCGCCCAGGTCGAACTCGGTCTCCAGCGCCATCGCCAGTTCAAGTGTGCCGAGCGAGTCGAAACCCAGGTCGGTCAGCTGGTCGCCGGTCTCGACCTCCCGGCGGCCTCCGGGCACCAGACTGCCCACGACATCCCGCACCCGGGCGCCGATGTCCGGGGAAGAGGTGGACGATGTGGTGTTCTCGCCGATCTCGGTGTTCTGAGCCATGTCTGTCTCCTGTGGGTAGGGTCGTTCAGCGGGCGGCGGCGACCGGGTGCGGTGTACCCCAGACGTCCGCGTACTCCGACAGGGCGGTCTCCAAGGTGCGGTCCCAGATCTTCTCGGTGTCGTCCCGCAGTTCTGGAAGACCCATCAGGCGCAACTGGCGCAGCGCCCGGGTACGGGTGAGATCCCACTGGGTACTGAGCAGGGCGGCCCGCTGCAGCAGGGCCGGGCGCAGCACCGGGGCCGCGCTCTTGCGCTGCGGGTTCACCATGATCCGGGCCGAGGCCTCGACTCCGTTCAGGTAGACCTGCGCGATCCGGTCCCGCAGCGGGCCCTCGACGGCCTGCCGGGTGGCGGCCAGACCGTAGGTGAAATGCCTTGACTCGTCGCGAATCACATTGCCCAGGCCTTCTTCCAACGCGGGCAGCTGGAACCGCCGGGCGATGCGCCGGGTCAGGTGCAGTGCGGCGGCGGCCAGGATGCCCTCGGTGACGAGGTGGTACTCCACCACCGCCGTGTGCCACCAGCCCACGTCCCCACCGGTGGCTGCCACCTGCTCCAGGCTCGATCGCAGCGTCGGCTCGAACAGCTGGGCGTAGGCCGAGTCGTCCTCGTCTGCAGCGTCTTCCAGGCCGACGGCGTCCAGCCGGTAGTCCTGGAAGAACTGGGCGTGCCGGGCCTCGTCGGCGACCTGGGTGCTGAGGAACAGGCGGTCGGGGTCGGAGGGAGCGAAACCGACCAGGGTGCTGAGGGTGCGGCTGACGAAGACCTCACCGGTCTCCAGCTCGTTGAGCGCACCCAGCAGTTCCTGACGCGCGAACGGCCGCAGCGTCTCCCACTGCTCCCGATCGCGCCCCACGTTCACCTGGGCGATCGCCCACTGCTGCTTCTCCCACTGGTTGTACAGGGCGCGGGGCGGTGGTAGCCGACTGTCCCGGGCCCCGGGTGTGTCCTCGACGTCGAGCAGACCGACGACGGGCGCCGTCTCGTTCGTCGTCGTCTCGTTCGTAGCGGTCATGACCGGCCTTCCTGGGTCGCGAGCTGCCAGTCGGTGAGGTCACCGGCCAGATAGTCACGCCACAGCACGCGCCGACGCGGTTTTCCGCTCGAGGTGCGGGCAATGGCCCCGGAACGGCCCGCGTAGACCGGGCAGTCGAACTCCGGGCTGGTGCGGGCGCGCACGGTGGAGATGATCGTGCCGATCCGGTCGTTCCAGCGTTCCGGGGACGAGCTCTCGATCAGCACCACGGCCCGGTCGCAGCCGCCGGAGCGGCCGAGCAGCACCGCGACCTGTCCGTGCCGGGCCCCCGAGACCCGCTCCAGTTCGGCCTCCAGGTCTTCGGCGAACACCATCGCACCGCGCACCTTGATGCTGTCGCCGATCCGGCCGACCACAAAAAGCTCGCCGTCGAGCAGAAAACCGGCGTCGCCGGTGAGATGACCGGCGGGGTCGAAGTCGATGGTCCGGCGGTCGCCCAGCACGTAGCCGTCGGCCAGCGAGGTCCCGCTGATGGAGATCTCGCCCAAGGTTCCGTCGGGAACCTCCGCACCTTCGTCGTCGAGCACGTGCACCTCCAGGCCGGCGAGCGGGCGGCCGCAGCCCACCAGATGCTCGCCGGTCCCGCGGTCACGTCCGAGCAGCCCGTCGCGCCGCGCGCCGACCGGGGACCCGGGCGCGACCACGGTGCTGGGCACCTTCACCAGGGGCGATCCGTCGGCCGGGTGGACCCCGGTGACGGCCAGGGTCGCCTCGGCCAGGCCGTAGGCGCCCACCAGCGCGTGCGGGTCGAAGCCGAAGGGCGCGGCTAGCCGGGTGAAGTCGTTGACCCCAACCGGGTCGATGCGCTCGGCACCGAGAATCGCGATGCGCCAGCGGGAGAAGTCGTAGCCGGCCAGGTCGTCGGGGGAGACCCGGCGGGCGGCGTAGGAGTAGCCGAAACTCGGTGAGGTGGTGATGGTCGCGCCGTACTTCCCGAAGCATTCCACCCAGCGCCCGGGATTGCGGATGAACTGCTCGGGGCTGAGGATCCAGGTGTCCACGCCGTTGGTGATGCTCGTCAGCATCTGGCCGATCAGCCCCATGTCGTGGAACAGCGGCAGCCATCCGGCGAACCGGTCCTGCGGTGTCAGGCCCAGCCAGTCCCGGATGGCAGCGACGTTCGCGGTGAGCGCGCCCCAGCTCACCCGGACCCCCTTGGGGTCGCCGCTGGAGCCGGAGGTGAACTGCAGCAGCGCGGTGCCCCCGGGTGGTCGGTCGGCCGGTACCCGGACCGGTGGACCCTTCGCCCCGGTCTCCCGAACGACCGTGAAAGTAACGACAGGAGAGGGCAGTCCGGAGGCCTTGACAGCCTCCTGGGCATATTCGTGCGATTCCTCACCGGCCATCACGAGGGCCGGGTCGGCGGCGTTGAGGATGCCGGACACGTGCGAGATGTAGCCGTCGGCCTTGCGGAACAGTCCCCGGGGCATGACGGTCGAGGGAGTGACCCCGGCGAGCAGGCAGCCGAAGAAGGAGACGATGAACTGCTCCGACTCGCTGACCATGAGGGTCACCACGTCGCCGTAGTGCAGCTCCTGCGCCTGTAGGCCCGCGGCGAACACCTTCACCTGGACGGCCAGGTCGCGGTAGGAGATGTAGTCCCAGCCGGCGGTCGGGGCGGCCACGTGCAGGCCGACGTCGCCGGATGCCTGGGTGAGCCACCGCAGCAGCGGCTCGGCGGCTGTCTGTGAATCGGCGGTGGTGAAGGTTTCGAGCACCCGTCGGATTCCTTCCCGAAGAAGATCTTTCACGGCGTGCAGGCAGGACGAAGTCTCCGGACAGCGAAAAGTGCTGTCGGACAGACGAACGTGAGAGGTCTTTGCTAAGTGAGGAATTCAGCTCGGATGAGCGGAAGTGAATGTCCGGTCGTGCGTCATCATTGACGGCCCCCTGGAATGAATGGTGAGTCACCATTTTTCGGCAGCGGCGGAAGGTTCTGGTTCCGCGCGACACTGCCACTGTCACGTGGCGGTCGGCCCGTGGCAGTTCTGATCGACCGCTTACCCCATCGATCCAGCCCGATGCTACATCAGAGTAACTATGGGGGGAATGCCCGTTTTCGTGATGATTCGGCCGTCGTCCCTGATCGGGGGTGCCGGGCGGCGCGGCGGTGCGCTAGCATCGCGCCGTGATCTGGAGGCTGGCCCCGCGTGAGGTGCGCAGCGCTGTCGTCTTCGGCGACCACTCGTTCCGGCAGGACTTCTACCAGTAGGCGAACCCCCCGTTCGCTGCACTGTCGTGGTCCTTTGTCTGCCAGAAGGTTTCTTCGTGCTGTTCGATGCCCTGTTGTCCCGTTTTGCCCATCCCGATCTGCGACGGGTGGCAGCGCACATGCCGCTGCTGTGATCCACCCTCGAGGGTGCGCAGGTCCGCCTCGCCGGTTGGCCGGCTACGACTCACCCCGACGTCGGCGAGGTGCTCGGCCTGCCGGGCCGGGGTGTCCAGTGTGGCCAGCAGTTACCGGGAGCACCCGGTGCACGCTCTGCTCGCCGCCGGGGTGCCGGTGGCCTTGGCCACCGACGACCCACGGGCGTCGGCGATCACCCTGTCCGGCGAATATGCCCGAGCCGAAACCGACGTCGGGCTCGACCGGCAGCAGATCGCCCGGATCCGCGAGACCGCTCACCGGGCCCGGTTCAGCTGAACCGTTGCCGTAGCACTGCCAGCAGTTCCTCGCCGTGCGGCGATCCCAGGCCGGTGTTCGGGTCCCAGCCTGGCCGGGCCGCGTACGTGCCGTTGTCACCGAGCACCACGTCGCGAAAGCCCGGGGTCACCGTGTCGGCCTTCAGGTCCTGGTAGATCAGCGGCTGCAGCAGACCCAGCGGCCGGTCCAGCGACTGCGCCGCCCGGCACACCAGCGCCGCCCACAACGGGGTGGCGGCGCTGGTGCCGCCCACGCAGATCTCGTTGCCGCCCAGAAGAATCCGGTAGCCGGTCTGGTTGTCGGCGTTCGCCGCCACGTCGGGCACGCCGCGTCCGTGCTCCTGTGCGTCGGGACGCGGTGGCACGTCGGCCGTTCCCTGCCACGGGGGAAGGTCGAAGACGCCGCTGACACCACCCCCGGTCGCGCTGGAGGCCCCGGTGTTCCAGGTCGTCTCGCTGTGGATGGTGCCGGTGGCCGGGTCGGCGATCAGCGAGGTGCCGCCGCAGGCCAGCACGCAGGGATCGGAGGCGGGATAGTTCACGTGGGAGCCACCGTCGGGCATGCCGCTGGAACTGCCGGAGTCACCGCTGGCTGCGCACACCGTGATGCCCAGCGCCGCAGCGTCTTCGAACAGGTCATGCATGGCCAGCGCGAGCTGACCGGAGTAGGTGATCTCTGGCGAGCCCCAGCTCAGGCTGATGACCGTCGGCGACGGGGAGGCGTGGATCGCCGCGCGCAGCGCCAGCAGGATGCCCTGGCCGTTGTTGTGCGTCACGTAGTTGAGGATCGTGGCGCCGGGGGCCAGGGCCCCGGCGATCTGCAGGTCGAGCGTGACCTCGAGGTCGAACCGGGTCGCCGGCCCGTCGCCCGGTGCGGTCGGGGCACCGTCGATGCTGATGTGCGTGATGTCGGGGGTGCTCAGACCCAGCGCCGCGAAGTAGTCGTCCAGATCCTGCGGTCGGCACGCCCCACCCAGCGAGATCACGGCCAGTCGCCGCCCGGTGCCGTCCAGTTCCGGCGGGAACCGGTAGAGTCGGCCGAGTTCCACTGGGGAGTAGGTGATCTGGGGAGTGCTGTCGGGTACGTGGAACTCGGGACGGGCAATGGGCTGCGTGCCCAGGCCGATCACCGACAGGACGATGCCGTCCAGCTCTGCGGGCAGAGTCATCTCACCGATCCGCCGCCGGTACCGCACCGGGTCGGGGCGGAACGGGTCTTCCCCCTCGAAGAGTTCCAGCTCGGTGCCGAACACGCTGGTCAGCCCGGCCAGCGTGCCCTCCACCGTGACCAGGCGGGCCTCGGCGTCGGCCTCCACCACCTGCAGGCCCGCCCGCTGAACGATCTCCGAGACCAACGCGACATCCGCCGGGTCGGCGCCGAACTGCTTACTGAGCTGCTCGTTGGTCACCACCGCGGCGGTCTGTACCAGGCGGTCGGGCAGCGGGGCCCGGCGGCGCAGCAGCAACGTGATCCGGGTGCGCCCCTCCGGCTCCGGAGTTGTCTCCAGTGGCGTCTCCCGCAGCCAGCGGCGGCTTTCGCTGCCCGGCAGTACGACGCGTCCATCCTTGGTCATCGTGCTTCCCCCTCCGTGGATCTTCCCCCTACGCCGGACATTCTGCCCAGAACAATGGGTTCGAACCACCGGATTGGCGATACCCGTCCGGGTGGAGGTTGCGCGGGGGACCGGCGAACGATCAAGGTGTGGTGTGCACGAAAAAGGCATAGCGGACCCCGCCGGGTTCGTCCTGACCCTGCTCGGCATTTCGCTGGTCTTCCTCGGGTCGGTCGTAGTGCTGCTGAGCGTGGATCGGCAGACCCGGAAGCGCCAGGCGGCCGCTCTTGTCTCGAAGGTGCCCAACGATCTCGGGCAGAGGAGGGCCTTGCTGGCGGCCCTGGGATCCGGAACCGCTCCCGAACGGCTGACCGAACTGCGGCTGTACGCCACCGCCCTGCGGTCCCGCCGGTGGATGGTGCTCCTCCAGACCGGAGTCCTGATGGGGTCCTGGGGAAGTTTTCTACAGACGCCCAGCGGCGGGCAGGTTTCGGTCGCCGGCCTGGTGACTGTCATCTACTTGCCCCTCCTCGTCTTTTCCGAGCGTAATGCCCGGGTCGCCGACACCTTCCTGCGTCGGTATCCCGAGGGGGAGCCGATGGGGGACGAGGCGACGGGCGATCGGGGTCCCGTCGCCTGAGTCCGGAAGGGCTTCCTTGATCACTCGGGTTGCGACCGGGTTGATCGGGCGGTGAAGTGTGCCCATGGACGATTGGGGCAATCTGGACCGGCTGGCGTTGGGCCTGAGCGTCGTGGGTTTCGCCCTGGCGGTGATCGGCAGCGTTCTGGGTGTCCTGAGCGCGGTCCGGATGGGCAGGCTGCGCCGGGAAGCAGGTCTGCCCGAGAGCATGCCCAGCCACTTCCGGCAGAGAGAACGTCTTCTCGAGGTTCTTGAACAGGGCCCCGGCTCCCGTGAGCAGATGATCCGGTTGCGTTCCTACGCCCGATGGCTGCGATCTCAGCGGTGGCTCGAGCTGACGAGTGTGGGGATGACCATCGGGCAGTGGGGATTCCTGGTCGAGGCGCCCTTCTGGTGGTGGGGCCCGTTCGCCGTCGCGTTCACCCTGTTCGCCATCGCCTTCATCGTCCTGACCGAGCGCAATGCCCGTCCCGCGGACACTTTCCTGCGCCGCTATCCCGAAACCGAGCCCATGGGGGACGAAGCGACGGGCGATCGCGGCCCGCTCGTCTGAGGAGATGGACGGGATCGGGATCCTGGACCGGAGCGGGCTGGTGCTGGTCTTCAGCGGTCTGGCGGCGGTGATGATCGCGGTGGTCCGGATCTACCACGACTCGATCAACCAGGTCGAGAAGCGCCGGGCCGCAGGCCTTTCCCCGGACCGTCCGTAAGGGCTGGCCCAGAAAGACGCCCTGCTTCAGGCTCGTCAGCGCCCTGACGACGTGGAGCTCACCGAATCACAGTTGGTCGAGCTACGCCTGAAGGCCACGACCCTGCGGTCCGCGCGTGCTCTGACAGTCGTTCAGGCTGGACTGGTCATGGGGTGATGGGGAAACTTCCTCATCAACCAGTGGCTGTGGTTCGGTGTTTTCGCCGCGCTCATGACTCTCACGCTCCTACCCGTGTACATCCAGGTCGAGCGCGACGCCCGCATCGGCTCGGCCTTCCTGCGTCGCTTCCCGGCCCGAGGAAGATCTCTGCGCGGGTCGCGCAGAGACCGGTACTCGCGCAGGAACGTCTTGGAATGGCGTCCGGGCCGGACTCGGTCAAGGCCCCGAAGGCAGCGCGCAGGCTTGCCCCGGCGATGCGGCGCTGATCAGTCCGGTCGCGTTCGCCTCGGTGGCCCGGCCCAGCGTGCCGGATCACCCCACGACATCACTCACGCCGCCAGGATGCGCCGGTTGATCCGGTGACCGTGACCACCCCGCCGACGAAACTCCCGTCCTGCACCACCAGCACGGGCCGAACCCCCGCTCGGCGAACGCTCCGCCGTTGTGTAACGGTTTCGCAACCCCGCTGTAGGTAACGGCAAGCGGTCGGCCCCACCCCCCCCGAGCGCCCGGCAGCGAAATGGCGTTGGCCGTGGTCCGGACTTGAGTCGCGACTCCTACAGCCGTAGAAGAAGCGCCGTGAATGACGGCATCATTTCGGGGCTGTGAAGGAACTGGGCAGAAGCATTGCCTTGATCAACAATGCCGCACCGGGATTTCCGGCGACTCATCTCCTCGGCTTTCAGCGAACAAGTAAGCAGGGGAAGACAGCGACTCGAAAGGACCCCGGCCAAGGCCCCTCGCGGCCCGATCCAGAGCAGTAGTGCCCGGATGACTCTCGGATACTGCCCCGACGTACACCCAGCGGGCGCCGACCGGGCGCCGACCTGATGTCCACCGGTACCGAGCTGGTGCTGGGCGCATGCAGGGCCGGTGGTGAGCTGATGCCGATGCGGCCCGATCACGAGGTGACTGCGCAGTCCGGGCCGGGGGCATTGAGAGAAGAAGACGGTCCCGGGGAGTCCGAACGGTCCTGAAGTGCCGATCAGGGCAGGAGTGCCAACAGCTGGGAACATGCCGAACGGGTCGGGGTAACCAGCAGCTCGGGAGGACCGGCGGCTGGGGCATGCCGAGCAGGTCGGAAGTGCCAGCAGTTAGGGAGTGCCAGCAATTGGGAGTGCCAGCTGGGGAGTGCCAGCCAGCTGGGGGCGGGTCGAGCGGGTCGCGAGTACCAGCGGCCCGGGAGGTGCCGAACAGCTCAGGGCGTGCGGGGCAGCCTGGCGCGGGGGTAGAGCCGGCAAACACGGGGTGCGGCCGAGACCGGCTGGGGCTGGTGGCTGGCGGTGCGGACACACTGCGACCGGCCCGTTCGCGATGGCGCTGACCCTGACCGCGTGATCGGGGCCGTGTTGTGCCTGAGGGCGGGAGCCCTTGGCCGTTCCGGACTCTGCCTGGACCTCGAACTGGAACTGGACCTGGAACGTAGAAGTGCGCCCGGCCCGAAGGCCGGACGCACTCCCGGTTTGCTCATCAACAGTCCTGGTCAGACTCCGCGCCGGGATACGTCTGGTCTGCTCGGGGCGACTAGGTCAGCCCTTGAATGAGCAGGGTCTATGCCTGGCGTGGTGGAGCCATCACCAAGCGAGAACTGTTATGAGCTGCGGCTACGGCAGGGCCGAGCCGCGAAGCCTTGAGTAAGGCTGCGGTCAGGAAGCTGCCCGCACGGCCTCGGCCTGCGGGCCCTTCTGGCCCTGCGTGACCTCGAACTCCACACGCTGGCCTTCGTCCAGCGAGCGGTAGCCGTCCATCTGGATGGCCGACCAGTGGACGAAGACGTCGGCGCCGCCCTCGTCGACCGAGATGAAGCCGAATCCCTTTTCGGCGTTGAACCACTTGACGGTGCCCTGTGCCATGTTTCTCCCAAACCCAGACGCCCGCTCTTGCCTTATTGCCTTAGCGGGGCTCGCACCAGCATAGAGCCTTCTCGGCCTTTCTGGTGGGTTACCCACCAGGTACATGGCGTCAGATTGGCCCATCGGGGGGAAACACCTGGTGTTTTGCCTGGCCAGACCGACATTTTGCCCCAATATTTCCCGTGTCGCGCCCCGGCGGGTCGTCCGGATCTGACGTAGATCCGCACTCGGACCGTTGCGCACGAACATCGGCGTGGCTGAAGAGGCCTTTATCGTCTGTTAGCCGCGAAACCCCGGGGTAATTCTGAAGAGGCCCCGGGAAGTCACCGCCCGGTTCGGTGGCGGCCTGGTGGTCGGCGCCGTGAACGCGATCTCCGGCGGCGGATCGTCGATCGCCTTCGTGCTGCGGGTCGGGGTCGGTGTCGGTGCCGGGTTCCGGTGGCGTCGGCCGGCGTCGGTAGCGCTCTCCCGGTGGCCCCGAACGGCATCTCGGGCGGCATCTCGAGTGGCATCTCGAGTGACGCGGGCAGAGCTGTCCCGATCTGGCCGGCCAGAAGCGGCAGGTCCTGGGCATCGTCCCCACGATCGTCGTGGGCGCCCGGTGCGGCAGCGCCCGGCTGCAACCGGCGGTGTTCGGGTGCGGCATCTTCGGCGGCTGTCCCGACGCGGTGATGGGTGAGCAGGCGATCGTCCTGGCCTCCCTCTTCCGGGAGGAGTTGCTGTGCCGGGTCGGTGCCCTGAAGAACGTTGTCGCCGCCCTCATCCCCGGCACCATCTTCGGCGGCTGAGTCGGGGCGCGCCTGGCCCGAAAGCTACCGTCGAACGTACTGTGCCGGGGCACCGTGGTTTTCGCGTTCGTCGTCTCTGCGGTGGGATTGCTCGCCGAATCCCGGGCTCGGTCGATGATCAGGCGCGGAGGATGCTGTCAAGGGCTGACCCGAAGCGGAAAAGAATCTCGAGGACATGGATCTCCGGGCCACTGCAAGCATCTGAGACATCTTTCTCCTCAAGAGAATTGGCCGGATTCTGGATTGGCGGTGCGGTCAGGTGGGCCGTTAATGTGACCGCGCATCCGCTCCCAGGTGACGAGGTTTCTCATGTACCGCGATCTGTCCGGCCCCGAGCGGCTCGCTGTCGCCCAGGAACAGGAGTTCCTCGACCGGGCCCTGGCGCGTCACGATCAGGTGCTCTCGCATCTGGAAAGCGAAATCAAAGGCGCTGAAAGTGATCACGCTGGGAAGGCGCGCGCCCGGGGTCTGCGGCAGAGGTACGAGGAGCTGCGCCGGGCCCGCGACGGACTGGTCTTCGGGCGTCTGGACGCGCAGGACGGGACGGTGCGGCGGATCGGCCGGATCGGGCTGCGCGAGGAGGACGAGGACGCCGATCCGCTGGTCGTGGACTGGCGGGCCGAGGCGGCGCGGGCGTTCTACACGGCCACGCCGCTCGAACCGCAGGGTCAGTCCCGGCGCCGGCACCTGCGCGTCGAGGCGACCACCGTCGTCGGTGTGAACGACGAGCCACTCGACGCACAGGCCGCGGAACCGAACGGCGAGATCGTCGGTGAGGGCGCCCTGCTGGCGGCCCTGGGACAGCGCCGCACCGGGCAGATGTCCACCGCGATCGCGACACTGCAGCGCGAACAGGACGACATCGTCCGGGCCCCGGCGAACAGCCCTCTGATCGTTCAGGGCGGCCCTGGTACGGGCAAGACGGTGGTGGCCCTGCACCGGGTGGCCTATCTGCTGTTCACCCATCGGCAGATGGCCGATCAGGCGGTACTGGTGCTCGGGCCCTCCACCCGGTTCCTCGACTACATCGCCCAGGTTCTGCCCGCGCTGGGGGAGACCGCGGTGGTGTCGTGCACGCTCGACGCGCTGATCCCCGGGATCACGGTGACCCGGGCGGAGAGCCGCCGGGCCGCGGAGGTCAAGGGCCGGGCCGGGTGGCAGCCGGCGATCGAGAGCCACGTCGCCTCGCTGCGTCCGCCGCCACAGGACCTGACCGTGCGCTGGGAGGGGGAGTCGTACACGGTGCCCGGGAGCGTCGTGCGGCAGGCCCTGCGATCGGTGTCCGGCCGGCCGTACCACCAGGCCCGGCGGGTGTTCACCGAGCACTTCCGCCAGATCCTCACCGAAGCCGTCCTGGAGCGCCGGGAGGCGATGCTCACCGAGGTCGAGGAAGGACTGGAAGACGTTCTGGCCGTCTTCGACCGCGGTGCGAAGAAGACGATCGCCCCGGCCGGTACGGCGGTGGGCGCCGACATCGACGGGATGATGTCGGACGACGAGGTGGACGACCTGCGCGCGAACATCGCGGCCAGTGCCGACATCGCCACGTTCCTGCGGGGGTGGTGGCCCGACCTCGATCCGCAGGCCGTGCTGGAGCAGTTGCTCCACGACGAGGCGCGGTTGCGCCGTCACGCGGGCCCGGCCCACCTGAACGAGGACGAGATCGACCTCGTCACCGGTGAAAGGGCGGGCTGGGCGCCGAGTGACGTGCCCCTGCTCGACGCGGTGGCCGACCAGCTCGGCAGTGCTGTCGAAAGAGAAGACCGGACCGAGGAGTTCGTGGCCGACCGGGCCCGGTCCGACCGGGGCTGGGTCTACGGGCACGTGGTGATCGACGAGGCCCAGGAACTCTCGGAGATGCAGTGGCACATGGTGCTGCGGCGCTGCCCGACCGGATCGGTCACCGCGGTCGGTGACATCGACCAGACGGAGGCGGCCCACCGGCACACCAGCTGGGACGAGGCGGTGCGGGCCACCCTGGGCGAGCGCTGGACCCCGGCCGAGCTCACCATCTGCTACCGCACTCCGCGCGAGGTCATGGAACTCACCGGCCCGGTGCTCGCCGGGGCCGGCAGCGGCAACACCCCGCCGCGGGCGGTGCGCTCGTCCGGGGTGCGTCCGTGGGAATCCATGGTGGACGAGTCCGGGTTGCCGGCCGCGGTGGTGCAGGCGGTGGCAGCCATGAGTGGGCGTTGGGCCGGCGGTACGGTGGGGGTGGTGGCCCCGGAGCGCTGGGTCGTCCCGGTGGTGAAGGCCCTGCGGGCGGGCGCGGCCGACGACGTGCCGGTACTGACAGCGACCGGTGCGAAGGGCCTGGAGTGGGATGCGACGCTGGTGGTCGACCCGCACGGCATCACCCGGGAACCCCGGGGCTGGAACGGGTTGTACGTAGCGCTGACCCGATGTACTCAGGAGCTGGGTCAGCTACGGCTCTCCGGACAGGAATCTCTTTCTTTCCTACCGGATGCGTAGGCATGATGGTTCGGGTGCACCTCCGTCTCCACCGAAGGGTCCGACGATGACCGGCCAGTTCGTCCCCGTTCCCGCCGTCTCGGTCTCCCGGGGCCTGTTCTCGTTCCCGAACCCGGTGAACGAGCTGGCCGCGCGTTCGGTGGCCGCCGGCGTGGTGGTGCTGTCCGCCCTGACGCTCGGGCTCAGCCTGGTCGCCGGCCCCGGCTGGCTGTGGCTGAGCGTGCTGCTGGCGTACGGCTTCGTCGCCCGGGTGCTGGCCGGTCCGCGGTTCAGCCCTCTGGGGCAGCTCGCGACCCGGATGATCGCGCCGCGTCTGGGCCCGGCCCGGCTGGTGGCCGGGCCACCCAAGCGGTTCGCCCAGGGCATCGGTGCGGTGGTGACCACGGTCGCCGTGGTGCTCACCGCCACGGGTGCGGCGGGCATCGCGCAGGTGCTGATCGGCATGATGATCGTGTTCGCCGGGCTGGAGTCGGCCCTCGGGTTCTGCGTGGGCTGCCGGATCTTCGCGGTTCTCATGCGGCTGGGCCTGATCCCCGCCGCCACCTGCGAGGCGTGCGCGAACATCGGGGTGCGCCCCGTGACGTCCGTAGGCCCGTGATGCCCGTGATGCCCGTGATGCCCGCGATGCCCGTAGGCCCACCTCGGCCAGGACCGCCTGCGCGTTGTGTACACATGGGACACTTGGTACCAAGTGTCCCATGTGTACACAACGCGCAGGTCTCGGTCTGCACGCCGATTCCGGGAAGTCAGCGTGCCTCCGGAATAACGCCGAATCACCCCTGCCGGGGAACCTGCTTCTCGTCGTTCTCGGGAGAGGCGACCTTCTCGTCCACCGGATGCGGTTTGACCGTCACGAAGAAGTCGTCACCGTAGTTCTCGGTGCCGAAGTCGACGGCCTGCTCCAGCGCCACCGTGGCCCGCCGGTCGCGGCGCACCAGCGGGTCTTCCCGCAGGTCCTTCACCAGCGCCACGCACATCAGCACCATGACCAGCAGGAACGGCACGGCCATGATGATCGTGATGTTCTGGATGCCGGACAGGGCGTCGCTGCCCCCTCCACCGACGAGCAGCATGATGGCCGCGATCGCGCCCATCACCGCTCCCCAGAAGATGACGACGCCCCGGCTGGGGTGGATGGTGCCGCGCTGGCTGAGCGTGCCCATCACGATGGACGCGGCGTCGGCGCCGGAGACGAAGAAGATCGCGACGAGCACCATGGCGATGACACCGAGCACGGCGCCCAGCGGCAAGGTGTCGAGCAGCCCGAACAGCTGGCCCTCGATCGGTCGCGACGCCAGATCGGTGCCGCCCCGCTGGGCGTTGATGGCCGCGCCACCGAAGACCGCGAACCACATCAAGCTCACCGTGCTCGGGATCAGGATGACCCCGGCGACGAACTGGCGGATGGTGCGGCCCCGGCTGATGCGGGCGATGAACATGCCGACGAAGGGCGTCCAGGAGATCCACCACGCCCAGTAGAAGACCGTCCAGCCGGCCAGCCAGGTCTCGGTGGCGTCGCCGCCGGTGGCCGCGGTGCGCGCCGCCATCTGCGACAGGTTGCCGAAGTAGTCACCGATCATCGCCGGCAGCAGGTCGAGGATCAGGATCGTCGGGCCGCCGATGAACACCACCAGGGCGAGCACGCCGGCCAGCACCATGTTGATGTTCGAGAGCGCCTGGATGCCCTTGGACACCCCGGACACCGCCGAGACGATGAACGCGATCGTCAGCACCACGATGATGACCACGAGCAGCGAGGTGCTGACCGAGTCCATGAATCCACCGGCGGTGAGACCGCCACCGATCTGCAGCGCGCCCAGGCCCAGCGATGCCGCCGAACCGAAGAGTGTGGCGAAGATAGCCAGGATGTCGACGGCCCGGCCGAAGGCACCCTCCGCGCGCCGGCGCCCGAACAGGGGGATGAGCGCGGCGCTGATCAACTGCGGCCGCCCCTTGCGGAACGTGCCGTAGGCGATGCTCAGACCCACGACCGCGTAGATCGCCCACGGGTGCAGCGTCCAGTGGAACAGGGTCGTGGCCATCGCGACGTCGAACGCCTCGGGTGTGCCGGCCTGCGCCGTGGCCGGGGGCGGCGAGGTGAAGTGGGCCAGTGGCTCACCCACCCCGTAGAACATCAGCCCGATGCCCATGCCCGCGCTGAACATCATCGAGATCCAGGAGATGGTGCTGAATTCCGGCGCCTCGTCGTCCTGCCCCAGGGGCACCTTGCCGTAGCTGCTGAAGGCCAGCCACAGGGCGAAGACGACGAAGCCGCTCGCCGTCAGCACGAACGCCCAGCCACCGCCCTCGATCACGTGCGCGAGCACCGTGGAGGCGACCTCGCCCAGGTTGTCGGAGGCCAGCACCCCCCAGGCGATGAACGCGACCATGAGCCCGGCTGCCACACCGAACACGACCCGGTCGGTCGGCAGGTGCTGATCCTTGTTCGCCTCGTGCAGGGACGCAGGTTCGTAGAGTGGTTCGACCCCGTCGTCCTGATGCTTCCGTGCCGTATCGGCCATCGACCGACTCCTCACAGGTCATGAGCCACCCATCGGGCAGCTCCCTCAGCGCACCACCGTGCCGCTCGTCGTTGCGTATTACGCACCACGTTGTGTTAAGCGGAACAGTTCATGGTGTGCAGAAGAGTGTCAAGACCGTGAACCGGCACTCGCCGTCCAGCGGCAGTGAACGGGCTCCTCAGGCGGGAGCTGTCTCGCCGCCGTCCGCGTCGTCCTCCTCGGCCACCTGCTCCGCCGTCATCTCGGGCTCGGCGACCGGGTCGGAGAGTTCCTCACGCAGGTAGTTCCAGAGCACGGCGATCACCCCGGCCACCGGCACCGCGAGCAGGCTGCCGACGATTCCGGCCAGGGTGCCGCCGAGGGTCACCGCCAGCAGGACGACCGCGGCGTGCAGTCCCAGGCCGCGGCTCTGGATCATCGGCTGGAACACGTTTCCCTCGAGCTGCTGCACCAGCAGGATGATGCCCAGCACGATCAGGGCCGCGGTGAAACCGTTGAAGACCAGGGCGATGAGCACGGCCACCAGGCCCGCGAAGAGCGCACCGACGATCGGCACGAACGCCGCCACGAACGTCAGCACCGACAGCGGCAGCACCAGGGGCACCTTGACCAGCCACAGCCCGATGCCGATGAAGACGGCGTCGAGCATGCCGACGAACGCCTGCGAGCGCACGAACGACCCGAGCATGGTCCAGCTGCGCAGGGCCACGATCGGGACGTCGCGGGAGAGCCGGCCGGGTAGCTGCTGCGAGAGCCAGGGCAGGAACCGGGTGCCGTCCTTGAGGAAGAAGAACATCAGGAACACCGCGAGAACCAGTGTCACAAGCCCGTTCACGATGGTGCTCACCCCGGAGAGGGTGACGGTGATGATGTCGTTGACGCTGCTCTGCACCTTGCCCACGGCTGAGTCGACGGCCTTGGTCACCTGGTCGTCACCGATGTTGAGCGGCGGTCCGTCGGCCCAGTCGCGGGCCTGCTGGATTCCCTGGGTCACTCCGTCGACCAGCTGGTCGGACTGTGCGGCCACCGGAACCACGATCAGCACCAGGGCGCCGACGACGACCAGCAGCGCGGTGACCGTGACGGTGGCGGCCGCCACCGTGGCGGGCCAGCCGTGGTTGCGCAGGAACCGGGCCAGTGGCTCGGTCAGCGTGGTGAAGAGCAGCGCGAGCACCAGGGGCCAGATGATCGACCAGGCGGACCCCAGCAGTTTCAGTCCGACCCAGAGGGCGAGCAGCACGACCAGTAACTGGGCAGAGGTCAAGGCCGCGGTCCGCAGGGCGGACTGGGTCCTTTCGGGGTTCATTGCTCTTTGCGTCACAGGTGAGTCTCCAGGCATGGCGCGGGCCCCGCATCCTGAACGCGGCCAGCATGATCATCGGAACCGATGATGATCTCGTGCTGGACGGGTGAATGCGAGCGCCCCACGCCGGGGAGTCGGATGATCGGGAGCTGCCCAGCCCTGGGGAATGGGACAAAAGGGACGTTTGCAGGTTAGCGTGTCATCTTCCGAGAGATGTCCCTTTCCTTGTTCCGGGAGGTCCTGTGAACCTGCGCCACGGGATGACAGCCGCCGTTGTCGGTGCGCTGATCGTCGTCGGGAATCTCGCGGTCGGGGGTACGGCCCAGGCCCGAGCCCAAGCCACCCCGTCGTCGGCATCAGCTCCTGAGGGTGTCACCCATGAGCAGAACCCCCGCGTCCCGGAGGGTTCGGTGTGGACCGAGGTCTACTTCCCCTCCTCCGACCACAGCGGGGTCCAGCTCCACGCCGATGTGCTGCGGCCGGCGAACCTGCCGGCCCGCGCGAAGACACCCGTCATCCTCGCGGTCGGCCCGTACTTCGGTCACGCCGGGCAGACCGGCCCGGAGGGGTTCACGCAGACCGGCCCGTCCGCCCGGTTCGCCGACTTCACCAGTGGCACCGACCTCTTCGCCCGCGGATACACCTATGTCATGGTCGACCTGCGGGGTTTCGGCGGGAGTACCGGCTGCCTGGACTGGGTGGGGCCCGGTGAGCAGGCCGACGTGAAGGCCGCGATCCAGTGGTCGGCGAGCCAGTCGTGGTCGACCGGCAAGGTCGGCATGTACGGGAAGTCGTACGACGCCTCGACCGGCCTGGTCGGCAACGACCTGCGCCTGCCGGCCCTGAAGGCGGTCGTCGCCCAGGAGCCGGTCTGGAACATGTACGACTACCTGTTCAGCAATGGCGTCCCCCGGCCCAACGTGACCGGAACGCCCAACGCCTACAACGGGATTGCGACGATGGCCGCGATGCCCGACGACAGCGCCCGGTACCGGGCCAACGCGGCCTACGAGACGGCACACCCCGAGTGCCTGGCCGACAACCTGACGAACAACAACGAGCCCGACCCGGACTCGGCGTACTGGCGCTCACGCAATCTCGCGGCGAAGGCGGCCGGCACGAGCACGCCGCTGTTCGTCACCCAGGGATTCATCGAGAACAACACCAAGCCCGAGGACATCGAGCTCTACCTCGACCACCACCGCGGCGTCGAGCGGGGCTGGCTGGGCCAGTGGGAGCACGTGCGGGGCAACGAGACGAACGGGCAGGGGCAGCTGCTGCAGGGCCGCGCCGGCTTCTTCGACGAGGTCATGCGCTTCTACGACCGTTACCTCAAGGGCGTCCAGCCGCAGGTGAAGGACCCCGCGTACGCGATCGAGGACAGCACCGGCGCCTGGCGGGCCCAGTCCACCTGGCCGGCGGCAGCGTCGCAGCTGAGCGCCGCCCTGCCGGACGGGCAGTACGTCGACGACGGCGCGGCCTCGACCCTGGCCGCGAAAGTCGCTCCCGCGGATCAGCAGTGGGACATGGAACACGCCGCCGACCCGGCTCCGTCCGCGGCCCGGAGCCTGGCGGTGTCGACGACGAACAGCTACCTGAGCTGGTCGAGGCCGGTCACGTCCCGGGTCCGGCTCACGGCCACGCCAAGCATCACCCTGAAGGCCGGTGCGGCCGGCAACGTGATGGTGCGGCTGTGGGACGTCGCCCCGGACGGCACCGCGGTGATGTTCGACGAGAACGTCGCGCTGATCGAGAAGAAGGGCCGGGTCGCGTTCGACCTGAAGTCCACCGACTGGACCTTCGAGGTGGGCCACCAGCTGGGCGTCCAGATCGGCACCATCGGCAGCGGGAGCTGGCGGGACACCCCGAGCGGCAACACGATCGCGGTCTCCGGGGCGAAACTGGCCCTGTCCCGGCAGGATCCCCGCACCGATGTCCCGACCCAGGGCGACCGGTCGCCGTTCCTGGACACCTACCTGCGGCAGTACACCCGCACCCTCACCGACGTCGGGGAAGGAACGTTCTCGCTGGACCGGAGGAAATAGCACCCAGGGGCACCACGCCGATCATGACCAGGCACAGCCCGCTCGCGCGTCCGGCCGCGCGAGCGGGTGAACCGTGGCGCCGCCGGATCTGCGCGGACGCGGGACCGGTCTCGGTCCTGGCGGGTGCGATGGTGCCGGCGGCGCGCCGGAGGGAGGTGACGAACCCCGGAGCCTCTAGGGTGCATATCGTGACGAAACGGTGGCCGGTGTTCGTGGTGGTGGGGCTTCTTCTGGGCCTGGCCGGGTGCGGTGAGGAGGGTGCTGCCCCGTCCCAGGAACAGCGAGAGCGGGCACGGGCGGCTGGTTTCGACATCGACCTGGTGTACGTGACCGAGGTGGACGGTTACCAGGCCGTGGCCGGGGGCAGCGGGGTCTACGGCGACGCCGGGTACCAGGGCATCTATGCCTCGGCCCAGGGCGACGACCTGCGGCTCACCGTCGAGCACGGCTCCATCGACGCGAGCACCTGTGCGGCGTTGCCGATCCCGGGCGCGACGTCGGCCGACACGACAGTGACGTGCACGCAGGACGGCGACGGCTGGCGGCGGGAGTCCGGTGACCGGCAGGAATACGCGCTGACCCGGGGCGAGGAGCTGGTGCGGGTGAGCGGGACGAGCGCCGATGTGGTGCGGTCGGCGGCGCAGGACGCTCACCCGGCGGGGGCGCAGGAGCTGGACGCGATCCTGCCGCCCGACCCCGACCCCGAGATCGTGGAGCGGGGAGACATCACCGGGGACAACGCCCCGGACAACAGCGTCGGCGCCGGCGGCTGATCGGCGCCCGGCGAATCCGTCTCAGCGCACCGAGCGGGCGATGTGCAGCAACGACTCCGGGGCGTCGTCGCGGGGGAGGATGACCTCCACCAGGGCGGCCTGATCGGTGTCGGCGCGCACCTTCTCGAGCACCTCGACCAGGCCGGCCGGGGTGTCGACCCGGTAGACCGGGGTGGTCGGGGCGCCCAGGGCGGCGGGCAGGCTGGTCCAGTTCCACGCGACGATGTCCTGGTAGGCGGCCTCGGGGCTGCGGATGGCGCGCTCGACCGTGTAGCCGTTGTTGTTGATCAGCAGGATGGTCGGTTTCAGGCCCAGGGCCAGCAGCCGGCCGAGTTCCTGGATGGTCAGCTGGGCCGAGCCGTCACCGATGACCAGCACGGTCTCGCGGACGGGTTCGGCCAGCATCGCGCCGACGGTGGCGGGCAGGGTGTAGCCGATGGACGACCAGACGGGCTGGCCGAGCAGGTCGCAGCCGTCGGGGAGGGTCATCTCCAGGGCGCCGTAGAAGGACGTGCCGGCTTCGGCGACCAGCAGGGTGCCGGGTGCCAGGTGGTCCTGCAGCAGGGGCCACAGGTCGGCGTGGGTGAGTTGTCCCTGCGGGGTGGCCGCTTTGTGGGCGCAGGACGCGGGCACCGGGCGGCGCGGCAGGGGTTCCGGGCGGGGGTCGCGGGCTTCCAGCACCTCTTCCAGGATGCGCAGCGACTCTTCCAGATACAGCCCGTAGAAGGCGTTCCCGGCGATGCGTGCGTGATCGAGCTGGAGGTCGACGGCCTGGTCGGGGTCGAAGCCGTGGGTGAACGATCCGGTCAGGAAGTCGGTGAGGACGACGCCCGAGAGCACCAGGGGAGAGGCCTCGTCGATGCGCCGGCGGGTCTCGGCGTTGTGGGTGAAGGCGCCGGCATAGACCCCGAGGTTGGCCGGATGTGATTCGTCGAGAAGGGCTTTGGATGCCGACTGGGTGGCGATGCGCACGCCGTTCTGGGCGGCGATCGCCCGGATGCGCTGCTCCAACTGCCTCCGGTACAGGCGGGGGCCGGCCAGCACGGTGACTTCGGCTGCGCCACCGAGGAACTCGGTGAGCGCGTCGCGGAAGTCCTCGGCGGCCGCCGGGTCGCTGCGCAGGACGCGCAGGGGCCGGGTCAGGGGCATGGCGGAGACCGGGGCGAGCGCGACATCGGCGGGGATACCCAGGTAGACGGGTTTGGACGAGCCGACGGCGGTCAGCAGGGCCTGGTCGATGGCGGTGGCCGCGTTTTGGGTGCGCACGACGACGGCGGTGGCGGTGACCTCCGAGGCCATCCGCACGAAGTGCCCGAAGTCGCCGTCAGCCAGGGAGTGGTGCACCAGCGTGCCGTTGTTGATGACCGTGGTCGAGGGCAGTCCGACGATGTGCACGACCGGCACGTCCTCGGCGTAACTGCCGGCCAGGGCGTTGACGGCGGACAGTTCCCCGACGCCGAACGTGGTGACGAAGGCGGCCGGGCCCCGGCGCAGGCGCGCGTAGCCGTCCGCGGCGTAGCCGGCGTTCAGCTCATTGCTCGAGCCCACCCAGTTCAGGTTCGTCGTGGCGAGCATCTCGTCGAGCAGGGCCAGGTTGAAGTCGCCGGGCAGTCCGAACAGGTGCTCCAGCCCGAGCTGTTCCAGGCGGCGGGCGAGATAGCCGCCGACGCTGACATTGGGCCGTGCAGTCGTGGACGTCATGACAGTGATGACACGGCATCACGGTCGGTTTGAGCAAGTGACGCCGTCGGCACCGGTCGATCTGATCAATCGGTGGGACTTTCGCCTGCGTAGAGTGGTCGATGTGTTCATTCTCGACGACACGGACCGTCGCATTCTTCGCGCTCTGGACCAGGATCAGCGGGCCACCGTGGCCAAGCTCGCCATGGATCTGGGGCTGGCCCGGGGCACCGTGCACACCCGTCTGGACAGGCTCGCCGCCGGCGGTGCGCTGCGGGCCAACTCCACACGCGTGGCGCCGGCCCGGGTAGGGCTGCCGATGCGGGCGATGGTGACGGCGGGGGTCGAGCAGAGCGAGTTCGAGGGTCTGCTGGCCGACCTCTCGAAGATTCCGGAGGTGATCGAGTGCCTGGGCATCTCCGGCGAGGCCGACCTGATGATCCAGGTCGCGGCGCGCGACCCCGACCACCTCTACTCGATCACCCAGCAACTCATGCGGTGCCGGGGGATCCGCCGCACGTCCACGTCCATCGTTCTGCGCGAACTACTGCCGTACCGCATGGAGCACCTGCTCGAATAGTGAACGTTAACATCGTGGAGCCGAACGGTCCGCTCGCTGAATTTCTCGGCGAATTGGCAAGCAGGAGAACGCGGAACGGCAGAGCACGACCGTTGGTCGCCATGGGTCATATCGGACTTATCGGCGTCCGATGTGAGCGTTACTCTAGACCGGCCGCCCACCCCTGACCGGGCCGGGTTGCCTGTGTGCGCACACAGTCCTTCCCCTGCAACGCCGCACAGGAATGGATACCCATGCGAACACGCTCAGTCTTGAGGCCTGCCCTCCTGCTGGCCTCCGCCGCCCTGCTGGCCCTGGCCGGTCTGGCCCTGCCCACGACGGGGGCCCAGGCCGCCGGCACCGGCCCGTGTGACCTCTATGCCTCGGGCGGCACCGCCTGCGTCGCCGCGCACAGCACCACCCGGGCTCTCTACGGCGCCTACAACGGTGCTCTCTACCAGGTGAAACGGGCCTCCGACGGCACCACTCGCGACATCTCCCCGCTGGCCGCGGGCGGGGTGGCGAACGCCGCCTCTCAAGACACCTTCTGTGCGGGCACCACCTGCCTGATCACGAAGATCTACGACCAGTCCGGACGCGGTAACCACCTCACCCAGGCGCCTCCGGGCGGGTTCCAGGGCCCCGACGTCAACGGGTACGACAACCTGGCCGGGGCCGACGCGGCCCCGGTGACCGTCGGGGGCCAGAAGGCCTACGGCGTCTTCGTGTCACCGGGCACGGGCTACCGGAACAACAGCACCAGCGGTATCGCCACCGGTGATGCGGCCGAAGGCATGTACGCGGTGATCGACGGCACCCACTACAACGGTGGCTGCTGCTTCGACTACGGCAATGCCGAGACCAACAGCCTGGACACCGGCAACGGGCACATGGAGGCCATCTACTTCGGCAACAGCACCGGCTGGGGTTCCGGTGCCGGCAGCGGCCCCTGGATCATGGCCGACCTCGAGAACGGCCTGTTCTCCGGCCAGTCGGCGGGCAACAACGCCGGCGACCCGACCATCACCCACCGGTTCGTCACGGCCGTGGTCAAGGGCAAGGCGAACCAGTGGGCGATCCGGGGCGGCAACGCCCAGTCCGGCGCCCTGTCCACCTATTACGAGGGCGCCCGGCCCACCGCGGCCGGGTACAACCCGATGCACAAGGAGGGCGCGATCATCCTCGGGATCGGCGGTGACAACAGCGTCTCGGCCCAGGGCACCTTCTACGAGGGGGTGATGACGACGGGTTATCCGACGGCTGCGACCGAGAACGCGGTGCAGGCCAACATCGCGGCCGCCGGCTACGCCACCACGGCAATCACCAGCGGCCCGAAACCCACGGTCGGATCGGCAGTATCGCTGCGGGCCACCACCTCCGGCGCCACCGACCGCTACCTCTCGCACGCAGGCGCCTCGGTGTCGCTCGCCCAGGTGAGTTCTTCCAGCGCCGCCGCCGCGCGGGGTCAGGCCACCTGGACCGTGCGGGCCGGTCTGGCCAACAGCGAGTGCGTCTCGTTCGAGTCCAGGGACACGGCGGGAAGCTATCTGCGGCACTCGGACTTCCAGCTGGGTCTGGCTGCCAACAACGGCAGCGCGCTCTTCGCCCAGGACGCGACGTTCTGCCAGCAGACCGGTAAGAACGGCCAGGGCACCACGTTCCGGTCGTTCAACTACCGCACGCGCGACATCCGCCACTACAACTACAACGTCTATCTGGCGAGCAACGGCGGGGTGCACACCTTCGACGCCGCGTCGCTGTGGCCGGACGACGTGAGCTGGGTGGTGGCCACCGGACTGGCTCCGTAGGTCACGGATTCGGTCGCCTCGTTCGTGACCAGGCCGGGCTAGGCCAGGTTGTACCAGGCCGGGCCTTCCCGGGCCGGCCTGGTCACGAACGGGGACGGGGATTGACTCCGGCCGTCCAGGAGGCAATCTCGGTGCGACGGGCGGCTCCCAGCTTGGCCAGGATGTGCTCGACGTGGGCCGAGACGGTCTTCGGGGCGAGTACCAGGTGCTCGGCGATCTGCCGGTTGGTGAGCCCGTCCGCGATCAGCCGGGCCACCTCGAACTCCCTGGCGGTCAGGGGGTGCCAGGGAGTTCGGGAGGTGACTGGGGTCAGGCGGCCGGCCGCCGTCAGCAGCACCGTGGCCCCCGCTGCACCGGCCTGGGCGCGGACCTCGTCCAGGTACCGGTTCGCCTCGGCCCGACGGCGCATCCGGAAGCAGACATCGGCGAGATCCAATTTGCCCCAGCAGGATTCCCAGAACCGTCGGCGATCCGACCAGGCGTGCACGGCCTTTTCGAGCCGGGCCCGCGCACCGGCCAGATCAGCCCGGGCGGTCTGTGTGGTCTGTGTAGCCTGTGCCGCCAGGAGGAGGCCTTCGGCGTGAACGAGGGCCGGTAGTGTGCCGGGGATCGATCGCGACCGCAGCACCGCGCCGGTCCGGGCGGCGAAATCGCCGGCCGCATCGAGGTCGCCGGTGGCCAGATGGGCCCGGACCCCGGTGAGCAGGAACGGGAAGAGATAAGCGGCGTCGGTTACCTCGGCCGAGGCATGAAAACCCTCCTCGCACAGGCGCGCGGCCTGATCGTGGTCCCCCCGGCAGCGGGCTGCCTCGGCCAGCCCCCACAGCGGCGGTGAGAAGCGCTGCAGTTCGGCCATGTCCCGCCCGGCCTCCAGAGCCTCGCGCAACAGGGCATCGGCGGTGCCGGCCTCGCCACGGCCGAAGGCCAGGTACCCGAGCACGTACTGGGCCGTGATCCGGGTGGTGATGCCACCCCGGCCGTCGGCCAGTGCCTGGCGGGCCGTCGCCTCGGCCCGGGCCCAGTCGCCGGTGGCCCAGCCGACGTGACCCTGGTGCGCGGCGAGATAGTGCCGGTGGTTCCACAGATCGACGGTGCCCGCGTAGGTGACGCCCTCGGCGAGCCAGTGGTCGGCGCGGTCGTACTCGACCACCACCGACGCCGTGGTGGCCAGCATCCGGTAGCCCCGGGCCGCCTCGGCCTCCCGGCGGGCAGATCGGGCCTGCCGGACGCCTTTCTCGAGCAGCGACCAACCCTCCGCCGGGCGCCCGGCGAACACCAGCACCGAGCCGAGCGTGATGCTGGTGTTCAGCGCCACATCGTCATCGGAGTCAGGGCCAGCGTCAATGCTGGAGTCAGAGCCGGTGTCAGGGCCGGAGCCCGCGCTGCCCCGGCCCTCGTCGATCGCCTCGTCCAGACGCCGGTCCAGCATGAAGGCGGCTGCGGTGGCCGATCGCAGGGCGCGTCTCTCGGTCGTGGCCTCGATCCCGGCCCGGTCGAGCAGATCCGTGGCGGCGCGCAGTCGGGAGACACGCTCGCGCAACGGTTCCCCGAGCAGGTGCCCGACCGCGACCATTCCCGGCACCAGGGCGGCCGCCGTGCGCACGTCGCCGGACTCGAGGGCCAGGGCGTGTGCGGAGGTGTAGGCGGCCGCTGCCTCGGCGTTCTCGTCCACGGCCGCGGCCTCGGCGCCGAGGGCGGACAACAGGGCGACCCGGGCGGTGACATCGAGGTCGTCGGGGGCGTTACGGGCGGCGCGGCGGTACAGCTCCAGAGCCTCGCGGTGCGCGGACAGGGCGGTTGCCTCCCGGGCCGCGGCCAGGGCGTGGGCGTGGGCCGGGGCCGCCTGTCCCGCGTGCTCGAAATGTGCTGACACCACCGCACCCCGATAGCCGCGGCCCGCCGCCGCCCGCGCCGCCTGTTCGTGCAGCCGGCGCCGCACGGGCAGGTCGGTGTCGGCGTAGAGCGCGTCGCGGATCAGGGCGTGCCGGAAGTCGAACGTGGTGGCGTCCGGGCCCGGCAGCACCAGGTACGCCTCGCGTAATTCGCGCAGCGCGGCGGCCACCTCGTCGTCGGGAAGGCCGGTGATCAGGGCCAGCAGGTCGAAGTCGAACGAGCGGCCGATGACCGCCGCCGCCCGCACCACCTCGCGGGTGACCGGCGCCAGGTGCCGGACCCGGCTCAGGACGGCTTCGGCGAGCGTGTCGGGTACGGCGACCTCCTGTACCTCGTGCAGCTCATACATCGGAGGGCCGGCAGTGGTGGCCGCGGCGAGCAGTTCCTCCACGTGCAGCGGAATACCGTCGCTGCGGGTGTGCAGGGCCTGCACGGTCTGCCCGGGCACCGGCCCGCCCAGCACCGCGCCGGTCAGGACCGAGACCTCCGGCAGACTCAGACGGGGCAGCCGGATCTCCTCGGCCAGGCGCTGTACGACCAGGCGGGCCCGCAGTTCGCGCAGGGGCCGGCTCGGGTAGAGCTCGTCGCTCCGGTAGGCCGCCGCGATCAACAGGGATCCGGAGGACAGTCGGGGAGCGAGCCGGCCGATCACGTCGAGGCTGACGGCATCGGCCCAGTGCAGGTCTTCCAGCACGATCAGCCGGGGGCCACCCTCCCGCAGCGCCAGCAGCAGGCCGACCAGGTCCTGCACCAGCATCCGGCGCCGGTGATGGGCGTCGCCGGACCGGGCCGGGTCGTCGGTGATCGCGGCCAGCCGATCGGCCAGCCGCCGCCCCAGGCCGGTCGGTTCCCCGAGATCGGCGGCCAGATCCAGGAGCAGCCCGGCGGACGAGGCACTGTCACCGGGGAACGCGGCCCCCGTCGACACGGTGAACCCCAGGGAGCGGGCCTGGCGGGCCACGGCCCCGAGGAAACGGGTCTTGCCGATCCCGGCCTCCCCGGCGACCAGCAGCAGCTCGCCACTGCCGGAGGCGGCTTGCACGAGTCGTCGTCCGGTCAGGGCGAGGAACTCGTCCCGCCCCACCAGAACCGGAGACGTCACCACGCCTGCCACCGCACCCCCTACCTCCGTCGCCGCGTCCTGCGTCAGATGATGGGCCAGCCCGAAAGGGACGTCCCGAAAGGGCAGCGTGCCCGGATAGGTCACCCGACCGATGAACCGCACGAGGGGACCGGCGCAACCTGGAGCCACAGCACCTCCGATCACATCGGATCACATCTGGAGAAGAGCAATGGCGAAGTTCATGGACGTGCACGACGGGTTCGTCGGTGTCACCCAGGTACAGCTCGAGGAGGCGCACCGGCGGGACCTGGAGAACGAGGGGGCCGAGGGAGTGCACTTCGAGAAGGCCTGGCTGGACCCGGAGTCGGGAAAAGTCTTCTGCCTGTCCACCGGGCCCTCGAAGGAGGCGGTGGCCCGGGTCCACGAGCGGTCAGGTCACCCCACCACGCAGATCTACGAACTGCCGGTCGAGGTCGACTGACGTTCTCGGGGGTGTGGAGATCTTCACAGGATCTCCACACCTATGCGGCAGGCGCCCCCGGCCGGCGCGCCAGACTGCCGCTCATGTCGAACATCCGGTCCTTCGGTCCTTTCCGGTCATGGTCCGGCCTGCCGAGCACGGCGGCACTGACGGCCGTGGCCTCGGTGCTGACGGCGCTGTACCTGTGGCACCTCCAGGAGTTCTTCCTGGTCATGATCGTGGTGATGGCGGCCTTCGGCTGCGCGCCGGCGCTCGTCGCCGCGGTCCGGGCGGCGGACGGCCGGGCGCAGGACGCCTGGGGTCGGGCGGCTGTCCCGGTCGGACTGGCCGTGTTCGCGGGTGGCGTGTACCTGTCCTGGCGCTGGGACGTGCTGAGTGTGCTGCAGTACGACTTCCCGCTCGACCAGGAGGTCACGAACGCCGCCGGGCTGAAGGCTCCGGTCTGGGTCGTCCTCATCGGGTTCGCGTTGTTGCTGGCCGGTGCCGCCCAGAGCACGGGTGAACGGGTGATCGGTGTCGCGGCCGTCGTCGTCACCGCGTTCTCCTCCGGGACGTTCGCCCTGGCCCTGCTGGGATATTCGGCCCGGAGCCTGCACTACTACGGCGGTGCGATCGAGAAGGACCTGGTGGCCGCGGCCGCGCTGGAGGGATGCGCGACGCTGCTGTTCGTGGCCGTTGCGGTGCGGCGAGGACCCCAGGCGCCGGCCACCCGGGCACCGGACGACCCGGTGAGCCGGTCGCTCGGGGTGCGTCTGGCGTCCACCGGTATCAGCCTGGCCCTGGTGGCCGGGGCCGGCGTCTGGGCCTACCACCGGTTCGGCGAACGGGTGATCGTGACGGACCTGTTCGAGGACCCGGCCCTGGCCGGTTGTGTGGCGACGGGCCTCGGCCTGTCGCACGCGGACGACCCGACCACGGAACACGACCTGGAGAACCTCTTCGACCTCGACTGCAACGGTGACCGCAACACCGCCGGCCGGATCCGGAGGCTGGAGGGCATCGAGCACCTGCCGCAGCTCAGCTCGCTGGACCTGCGCACCAACGAGATCAGCGACCTGGCCTCCCTGGAGTACGTGCCGTCGCTGAGGAGTCTGACGCTGACCAACAACCGCGTGCGTGATCTGACCCCGCTGGCCGGGCTGACCGGCCTGAGCAATCTGGGTCTGTCCAACAACCGGATCGCCGACCTGACCCCGCTCGCCGGGCTGAAAGGGCTCACCGATCTGGGCCTGTCCGGTAACCGGATCACCGATCTGACCCCTCTGACGGGCCTGACCGCCGTGACCGAGGTCGACCTGAGCCGTAACCGGATCACCGCGCTCGACCCCCTGGCCGGGATGAGCGGCCTGTACCGCCTGACGCTGCGGGACAACCGGGTCAGCGACGTGAAACCCCTGTCCGGGCTGCCCTACCTGCACATGCTGAACATCTCCGGGAACCGGATCCGCACCGCGTCCGGGCTGGCCGGCCTGAAGGGCATCGACGAACTCTGGCTCGGCGGGAACCCGGTGCGCGACCTGACCCCGCTGACCCGCCTGCCCGCCCTGCAAGGACTGGACCTGGAGGGCAACGACCCGGCGAACCTGTCCGGACTCGCCGACCTCAGGGACCAGGGCGTCTACGTCGGCGGTTTCGCCTAGGGCCGCTCCTGGTCCACCCAGCCGTGGGTGCGCAGCCACTCCTGGCACCACCGGGTCCAGCGGGCCACGTGCGGCCGGTCCCCGGCCAGACCCAGACCGTGCGGGCCGCTGGGAAAGACGTGCAGTTCGACGGGGACACCCACGGCGGTGAGCGCAGCGACGTAGCGCAGGGAGTTGCTCAGCGGCACCGTCGCGTCGTCGGCCGTGTGCCAGACGAAGGCGGGCGGAGTGCGGACCGAGACCTGCTGGTCGGCGGAGTGTTCCCGGCGCTGTTCGGCGGTGACACCCTCGCCCAGCAGGTTCTGCACCGACCCCTCGTGGTGCTCGTGCGCGAGCGAGATCACCGGATAGGCGAGCACACTCAGGTCGGGCGGGTCACTCTGGTTGGCCAGCGTCGCGGCCAGGTGCCCGCCGGCGCTGAAACCGAGCACGCCCACCCGTCCGGGATCGACACCCAGTGCCGGTCCCTCCCGGCGGATCCGGGCCAGGGCCTGCGTCGCGTCGTCCAGGGGCGCCGGGTGGCGATGGGGTGCCACCCGGTACCGCAGCACGAAGGCATGCACGCCGATCCCGGCCAGCCAGGCGGCGACCGGTTCGCCCTCGTGCGGGCCGTGATGACCGTAGGCGCCCCCGGGCAGCACCAGAAAGGCCGGTCGCGGGCCGGGCTCCCCGGTGGGCACGTGTACCAGGTCCAGATTCAAGCGAGCTCCACCCCGAGCTCCAGGTCGGTCACGTCGACGGGCAGCCGGGTCTGCAGGGACCGGTTGGCGGCGATGCCGACGGCCACGGCCCGGACCCCGTCGAGGTAGCCGGCGGCGCGGGCCAGTGGGTCGGTACCCCGGCGCAGGTCACGACGGAAGACATCTTTGAGCAGGATCGCGTCGCCGCCGCCGTGCCCGCCGATCCCGTCGGGAATGTCATACTCCTGCGGCCGTTCCCAGTGACGCTGCACCACCAGGCGGTCTCGCTGCGGCCGCAGCCCGTCGTCGTCCGTGGCCCCGGGCGTGGCCGAGGGATCCAGCACCACCCGGCCGTTCACGTCCAGCTCGACGAAACTCCGCTCGACCACCTCGAGCTCGGCCCGGCCGGCGGTGCCGTTCACGGTCACCCGGTAGCCCTCCCAGGGGGAGTGGGCGTTGAGGGAGTACGTCAGGGTGGCGCCACCGGCGTACTCGACGAGCAGCGACAGATTGTCCTCGATGCTCACCCCGGGGGCGAACGGATCGAGGTCGCGCCGGTAGCCGTCGTGGCGCTCGGCGTCCAGGTACAGCGCCTTCAGCCGGGGGTCGTCGCGCAGGTCGAGCGAGAACGGGTCGCCCGGCGTGCCGGTGCCGCGGTCCGGCCGATCGCCCAGCCCTCGCTGAGCGGCTGCCTTGTCACCGTAGAACCGCAGGCCGCCCAGGGCGAAAACCCGTTCCGGGACGTCGTCCAGCCACCAGTTGACCAGGTCGAAGTGGTGACTGGACTTGTGCACGAGCAAGCCGCCGGAGTTGGCCTTGTCACGGTGCCAGCGGCGGAAGTAGTCCGCGCCGTGCACGGTGTCGAGGGCCCATTCGAAGTGGACGCTGGTCACCTCACCGACGATCCCGGCGGCGATCACCTCGCGCAGGCTCGAATTCCGCGGCGCGTAGCGGTAGTTGAACGTCATCACGACGTCCCGGCCGGTGTCGCGCACCGCCTGGGTGATGCGACGGCACCCCGGCGCATCGGTCGTCAGCGGTTTCTCGACCACCGCGTCCGCCCCCGCCCGCAGGGCCCGGTCGACCATCTCGGCGTGGTGCAGGTCGGGGGTGGTGACGATGACGACGTCGACCCGGCATTGCGTGACCATCGCCTCGAGCCGGCCGGGCGGATAGCGGGGCAGCCCGGCCTGCTCGTCGTAGTAATCGATGCGGCCGGGGTTCGGGTCGCACCAGGCCACGATCTCGCCGACGTCGGCGTGCTCGCCGCGCAGCGCCTCGATGTACAGACCGGCGCGGTGGCCGGTGCCCACGACCGCGTACCGACGGCGTGGGCGCCCGGGCGGCACCGGGTCGAAGTCCGGGATCACGCTCGCCGAGGCCGTGGTGCTGCGGCTGGACGGCGGTCGCGGCGCGGTGGGGTTCTGGTCGACAGACACGGGGCTTCTTCCGGTGGTTTCAGGCGGGCCGGCGGGCGTAGGCGAGCTTCGGCAGGTGGTAGGCCAGATCGACCGCGGTCTGCGCGGCCTCCTCCTGCGAGAGCCGGTGCTCGGCCACCAGCGTGGCCAGGTAACCGGCATCGACCCGCCGGGACAGGTCGTGCCGGGCCGGGATCGAGGCGTAGGCGCGGGTGTCGTCGACGAACCCGGAGGTGTTGTAGAACCCCGCGGTCTCGGTCGCGGCCTCGCGGAAACGGCGCATGGCGTGCGGGCTGTCGAGGAACCACCAGGGGGCGCCCAGCCGGACGCTCGGGTAGACGCCGGCCAGGGGGGCGAGCTCGCGGCTGTAACTGGTCTCGTCGACCGTGAAGAGGATCAGCCGCAACCCCGGGTGCATGCCGAAATCTTCCAGCAGGGGGCGCAGCGAGCGGGTGAACTCGGTGCCCACCGGGATGTCCCAGCCCCGGTCGGGCCCGTACGCGGCGGCCGAGGCGCTGTGGTGGTCGCGCAGCACCCCCGGGTGCAGCTGCATCACCAGCCCGTCCTGCGCCGACATCCCGGCCATCACGTGCAGCATGTGCCCGGAGAAGGCGTCGGCCCCGGCGGTCGGTCCCTTCAGCGCGTCCCGGTAGATGCGCGCTGCCTCGTCCGCGCTCAGCGGGGTGGTGTCGGCGCTGAGGTGCCCGTGGTCGGTGGCCAGGGCACCCGCCTCGACGAACGCGGCCCGGCGCCGGCGCAGGGCTTCCAGGTAGCCGGGGTAGTCACCGGTGTCGACCCCGCTGACCCGGCCCAGCTCGGCCACGTCGGCCGCCCAGGACGATCGGGCCGGGTGGGTGACGGCATCGGGGCGGAACGTGGGGACGACACGCTCGCCGAAGCCGTCGGCGGCCAGCTTCGTGTGGTGCTCCAGCGGGGAGGTGGCGGGATCGGTGGTGGCGATCAGCTCGATGTTGAAGCGGTCGAGCAGCGCCCGGGGGCGGAAGGCGGGATCGTCCAGCACCGCCGAGATCTGGTCGTACAGGGTGTCGGCGGTCCGGGCCGAGGGCACGGTGGTGACGCCGAAGACCTCGACCAGCTCGTGCTCCAGCCAGTACCGCGACGGGGTGCCGCGGAACAGGTGCCAGTGCTCGCAGAACGTGCGCCAGATGTCACGAGGTGCGGCCGGCGGCCCACCCACGCCGAGCCGGTGCGGCGCCACCCCCTGCGAGTACAGCATGCGGGTGACGTAGTGGTCGGGCGTGACCAGCAGGGAGGCCGGGTCGCCGAACGGTGCGTCGTCGGCCAGGGCCTGCGCCTCGACATGCCCGTGCATGCCGACCAGGGGCAGGGACGCGGTCTGCGCGTAGATGGTGCGGGCCAGGTCCCGGACGGTCGGGTCGGCGGGGAGAGCACGGTCGGGATGCAGGGTCAGCGTCGTCGCCATCCGCCAACGATTGCATCTGAAAGACCGATGTCAAGAGTTGTTTCCGGAATCGGCCGGTTATCTGCCGCCGGTCGTGCAAACGATTGCAGCTTGAGCGGGGCTGAGGCATGATCGGGGCTGGACCGATACCGGATCCATGCCGGATCGAGGCCGGATCAGGGCCGGATCGAGCAGGAGGTGTCCGATGGCGGTGACGATCCGCGACGTGGCCAGGGCGGCCGGGGTCTCGGCGTCGACGGTCTCCCGGGCCCTGACCGTTCCGGGCAAGGTGGACGAGAACACCCGCCGGCGGGTGCTGGCCCTGGCCGACCAGCTCGGCTACCGGCCCAATCGTGCCGCCCGCGGTCTGATCACCGGGCGCACGGGCAATCTCGGCCTGCTGGTGCCCGACCTGGCCAACCCGTTCTTCCCCGGCCTGGTCAAGGGCATCCAGGCCCGCGCCCTGGAGTCCGACTACCAGCTGTTCGTCGTCGACACCGACGAGAACGCCGCGGCCGAGCCGGAGCTGGTGCGTCAGCTGGCCAAGCAGGTCGACGGCATGCTGCTGTGCTCGCCCCGGATGCGCCCGGGCGCGCTGCGCGAGGCGATCGGCCTGGTTCCGACCGTGCTGGTGAACCGGGCGCTGCCCAAGGCCTCGTCGGTCACCTTCGCCGACGTGGACGGCGCCATCCGCCTGGTCACCCACCTGGCCGGGCTCGGCCACCGCAGCATCGGTTTCATCGGCGGCCCGGCCGGTAGCTGGTCCGGGGCACAGCGCCTGCGGGGTGTGCGCGTGGGCTGCCTCCAGGAGAGCGTCGAGCTGCACGAACTCGGTCCGGTCCCACCCACCTACGAGGGCGGTCAGGCCTGCGCCGACGGTGTCCTGGCGGCGCCGGTGACCGCCGTGATCGCCTACAACGACCTGGTCGCGATCGGCCTGTGCCAGGCCCTGGCCGAGCGGTCGGTGCCGGTGCCCGGCCGGCTCAGCGTCACCGGTTTCGACGACATCCCGATGGCCGGCATGATCCGCCCCTCGCTCACCACCGTGGGCATGCCGCTGGGCGAGGCCGGCCGGGCGGCCGTCGACCTGCTCCTGGCCCAGCTGGCCGACCCGGCGCCGCGCGCCCGTCAGCAACGGGTACCGACCACCCTCCAGGTGCGTGGCTCGACCGGGGCACCCCGACCCGACGATGGGACACCGACATGAGCCTCCTGCTGCGACTGGCCCCCGACGACGACGTGGCGATCGTGCGCCAGGACGTGGCGCCGGGCGACCGGCTGGGCCCTGACCTGGCCGCGTTCGAGCCGATCCCGGCCGGCCACAAGACCACCCTGCGCGACCTGCCCTCCGGGGCCGAGGTGCACAAGTACGGCCAGGTGATCGGCGTGACCACACGCGCCGTGCCGGCCGGCTCGCACCTGCACACCGGCAACCTGGTCTTCGTCGACGGCGGCGCCGCCCGGGCGGGTGTGATCGGCCAGGGCACGCTGCCGGATCTGCCGGCCGGGCTGCGCCGTACTTTCGCCGGCTATCACCGGGCCGACGGCCGGGTCGGCACCCGCAACAGCATCGCGGTGCTGACCACGGTGAACTGCTCGGCCGGGGTGGCGAAGGCGATCGCCCGCCGCACCGACGACGACGTGCGTGAACTGACCGGCGGGCGGGTGGACGGGGTGGTCGCCCTGACCCACGGCACCGGCTGCGGGATGGCGAACAGCGGTCCGGGCTGGGACATCCTGCGCCGCACCCTGACCGGGTACGCGCGCCACGCCAACATCGGCGGGCTGGTGGTGGTCGGCCTGGGCTGCGAGATCAACGAGATGACGGGCGTGCTGGCCGATCTCGACCTCTCCCCGGAAGTTCCCCTGGTCTCCTTCACGATTCAGGACGCCGGGGGCACCCAGGCGGCGGTCGCCCAGGGTGTCGGTGTGGTGCGGGAGATGGCCGGCGCGCTGGCGCTCGCGGAACGGCGCGAGGCCGGGGTCGAGCACCTGGTGCTGGGCCTGCAGTGCGGCGGTTCGGACGGCTGGTCGGGGCTGACCGCGAACCCGGCGCTCGGCGTGGCCAGCGACCTGCTGGTGGCCGCCGGCGGCACGAGCATCCTCGGGGAGACACCCGAGATCTACGGGGCGGAGATGCTGCTCATGCGCCGCGCGGTGACCCAGGAGGTGTCCGGCGACCTGCGCGGGCGCATCGAGTGGTGGCGTGAGTACACCGCCTCGCTCGGCACGACGCTGGACGGCAACCCCTCGCCGGGCAACAAGGCGGGGGGCATCACCACGATCCTGGAGAAGTCGCTCGGCGCGGTGGCCAAGGCCGGGCACAGCCCGCTGTCGGCCGTCGTCGGGTACGGCGAGCAGGTGCCGCGCCCGGGCCTGGTGTTCATGGACACCCCCGGCTACGACCCGGTCTCGGTCACCGGCATGATCGCCGGGGGAGCGAACGTGCTGTGCTTCACCACCGGTCGGGGCTCGGTGCTCGGCAGCCGCCCGGCCCCGACGCTGAAGCTCGCCACCAACGCGCACCTGGCCCGCACCATGGCCGACGACATCGACATCGACTGCTCGGACATCGTGGAGAAGGGCACCGACGTCGCCGAGGTGGGACGGCGCATCTACGACCGGATGATCGCGGTGGCCTCCGGGGAACCCACCCGCAGCGAGGAACTCGGGGCGGGCCAGGACGAGATCGTGCCCTGGCAGATCGGAGCGGTGCTGTGAAACGACTTTCGCCGGAAACGGCCCCGGCGGGCACACCGCGGCGTCCGTTCGGGCCGCAGGCCCCGGTAGGGATCGTGCACCTGGGGATCGGTGCCTTCCACCGCGCTCACCAGGCCGTCTACACCCAGATGGTGGACGGGGCGGGCGAGTGGGGTATCTGCGGCGCCACCCAGCGGTCGGCGACCGTGGTGGATCAGTTGCGCCCGCAGGAAGGCCTGTACTCGGTGCTGGAGCGCGGGCCCGCCCGGACGCGGCTCGACGTCATCGGCCAGATTCGCGACGTCGTCGACGGGCACACCGAAACTGAACGACTGATCGGCCGTCTCGCAGATCCGGCCGTGCGCGTGGTGACCCTGACGATCACCGAGAAGGGTTATCGGACCGGTCCCGGCGGCGCCGTCGACCGGTTGACGGCAGGCCTGCGCGCGCGCTCGCAGCGAGACGCCGGACCGCTCACCGTACTGTCGTGCGACAATCTCAACGGCAACGGTGAAGTGCTGCGTGACCTGTTGCGCGAGAACGTTTCCGGTGACCTGGCCGACTGGGTGGAGCACAACGTCCGTTATCCCTGCTCGATGGTCGACCGGATCGTTCCGGCGACCACGGACGCCGACCGGGCCGAGGCCGGGCAGCGGCTGGGCGCGCAGGATGCCGGGCTGGTGGTCGCGGAACCGTTCCGGCAGTGGGTGATCCAGGACGACTTCGCCGCCGGGCGCCCGGCCTGGGAGAAGGCCGGCGCCGAGCTGGTGGCCGACGTCGCCCCCTATGAGCGCCGAAAACTCCGGGTGCTGAACGGGAGCCATTCACTGTTGGCCTATCTCGGTGCCCTGAAGGGCTACCGCACGATCGCGCAGGCGGCCTCCGACGACGATCTGGCGCGGGCGGCGTGGCGGCTGATCGAGCAGGACGTGGCCCCCACCCTGGCGGCCGACGGGCTGGAGGTGCTCGACTACGGACGCACGGTGCTGGAGCGGTTCACCAATCCCGCGCTGCCGCATCTGACCACGCAGGTCGCGATGGACGGGAGCCTGAAACTCGGCCCCCGGCTGCTGGGGACGATCCGCGATGCGCGCGCCGCGGGCCGGATGCCGCAGGGCGCGGTGATCGGCGTCGCGGCCTGGATGGTCTATGTCGAGAAGGCTTGCGAGGAAGGTGTTCTGCCGCTGAACGACCCGCACGCGCAGGCTCTGCGCGAGGCCGTGGCCCGTCCCGCCGACCTGGTGGAGTCGCTGCTGGGACTGGACCAGGTGTTCGGTCCGGACCTGCGCGACGACCTGGATTTCCGGGCCTGCCTGACCGAGAGGGTGGCCGAGGTGGCCGGCCGGCCTGGTCAGCCTGGTCAGCCTCGTCAGTCCATACCCCGGACCGCCTGAGCCAGACGCCGGGCGGCCTCGTCCACCCGGCTGTCCCGAAGGTTTCCGAATCCCAGTACCAGAGAGGGATCACCGCCGGGCCGGATGCGGTAGCGCTCTGCGCTCACCAGACCCAGATCGAGGCGGGCGCCCCGGCGCACAATGTCGCGTGCGGCGGTGCCGGGAGGGAGCCGCAGCGGTAGGTGCAGACCGGCGGCCAGACCGGTCGTCGCTGCCTCGGGAAGGTGCCGGCCGAGGGCGGTGACGAGCTGCTCGCGGCGGCGCCGGTAGCGCAGGCGCTGCGTGCGTAGGTGCTGTTCGTACCAGCCGTGTTCGATCATCACGGCGAGCGCCTCGACGGTCAGGGGCGACGGGCTGATGATCCGGTCCAGATCCAGGCCGAGCAGAGCCATGATCAGGGGCTGCGGCATGATCAGCCAGCCCAGTTCGATGGCGGGGGACAGCGCCTTCGACAGCGACCCGAGCAGGATCACCCGGTCCGGGGCCAGGCCCTGGAGGCTGGCGACCGGGTTGGCGTCGTAGCGGAAGTCGGCGTCGTAGTCGTCTTCGATCACCAGACCGTCGACGCGCTGCGCCCAGTCGATGAGTTCCAGCCGTCGGGCCGCCGAAAGGGCCACACCGGAGGGGAACTGGTGGGCCGGGGTGACGAGGACCAGTCGCACGCCCCGCAGGTCCCCGACCACGAGGCCCTGCTCGTCGACACGGACCGGGACCGGTTCCAGTCCACCGCGCCGGGCCACGCCCCGCAGACCGGGCCAGGAGGGGTCCTCGACGGCGATCCGGGTGTGGCCGAGGCGCCTGAGCAGGGCCGTCAGCCAGCCCATCACGGCGGTGGAACCGGTGGTGAGGCTCAGCTGGGTGGGGTCTTCCTGTACCTGCCGGGTGCGGCGCAGGAAGTCGGTGAGGGTGGTGCGGGCGGCGGTCGTGGCGACCAGGGCGCGACCGGCCAGCAGATCGGTCGGGAGGTCGAGCACGGCCCGCCGGTAGGCCTCGGCCCAGCGCGACCGGGGGAAGGAGGCCAGGTCGGGCAGTCCCGGAGCCAGGTCGAAACGGGGCCGGGGAGGCGGCGGGAGCTGGTACCCGGACGACATCACGGCCGGTGTCGCGGTACCGCGCACCCGGGTGGCCGATCCGGTGGTGGCGATCAGGTAGCCCTCGGCGACGAGCTGCCCGTAGGCCTCGGTCACGACCCAGCGCGAGCAGCCGATCTCCCCGGCGAGCGCCCGGCTGGGTGGCAGGGGCGATCCGGCGGGCAGCCGGCCGGTCTGCACCGCCTCGCGCAGGGTGGTGGTGAGCCGGCGGGTCAGAGAGCCCCCTCCGGTCGGCAGGGAGAGTTCGGCGGTACCCACGGCTATCAGCATTGGTCTGGATTCTAGGCCTGCGATTGGCTCGGGATTCCCGACCAATACCGGCCTAGCGTCAGGCGGGTGAACACCGTCATGAGAACCAGGACACTGCGCAGCGGCGATCGGGCCCTTGAGGTCAGCGCTCTCTGCTTCGGCATCATGAATCTCGGCGTCGATGTCGACAAGGACGACTCGTACGCCCTGCTGGACCGCTATTTCGAGGCCGGGGGCCGGTTCTTCGACACCGCGGCCAATTACGGCGCGTGGACCGAGGAGAGTCTCGGGACGCGTGCGGGCGACAGCGAGCGGTTACTCGGGAGCTGGCTGGCCGACCGCGGGGTGGCCGGTGAGGTGGTCGTCGCCACCAAGTGCGGTGCGGGCAAGCGGGAGGCGGGCCGTCCGCTCGCGGGGGAGGGGCCGACCAACTTCGAGGGGCTGGACGCCGCGGTGGTGCGCCGGGAGCTGGCCGGCAGCCTGGAGCGTCTGGGTCTGGAGCGGGTGGGCGTCTACTACGGTCATGTCGACGACCGCCGGCTCGGTGCGACCGAGATCGCGGACACCTTCTCCGCTCTCGTCGACGAGGGCCTGGTCGCGATCCCGGGGTTGTCGAACACGGCCACCTGGCGGCTGGCGATCGCCCGCGAGCACAGTCGTAGCACCGGCGGTGCACCCTTCGGCGCCTGGCAGCAGGAGCACTCGATCTACTGGCCGCGGCCCGGGCTGCCGACCACGACCCTGGTGGACACCGAGGCGATCGACTACGCGGCCGATCAGCCCGACCTGACCGTCCTGACCTACTCACCCAATCAGCGGGGGCAGCTGGTGCGTCCGTGGATGTCGGTGCGGCCGCCCTACGACCACCCGGGAAGTCTCGAGCGGCTGCGCCGGGTGCACGAGATCGCGCACGAGCTGGGGGCCACCGCGGGTCAGATCGCCCTGGCGTGGCACCTGGCCGGGCCCACCAGCCGGATGCAGCGGCCGGCGGGCAGCGACGTGTCGGCGCTGGACGCCCTGCCCGCCCGCCGGGTCGCGATGATCCCGGTGGTCGGTGCCCGCACCCTCGCCCAGCTGGAGGAGTCGCTGGGGGCCCTCGACGTCACCTTGTCCGAGGCCCACCGTGCCGTCCTGGACGGCGTTTAGGAGGGCGAAAATGCCCTGTGGGTCCAGTATTGAGCGAGCGCGAATGGCAGATCGTGTCACTTGGCAGCCAGGGCGATCATGATTTACTACCGTCTCCTCTCACCGCAGGAGCAATGACGTGGTCTTCAAGAAAATGTTGGGAGCTCTCGGGGTCGGCGGTCCGAAGGTCGACACCGTGCTGTCCCAGCCGGGCGCCCAGCCCGGCGGCGCCCTGACCGGGCAGGTCAACCTTGTCGGCGGCAGCGCCGACGTGCAGATCGAGCACATCAACCTCGGCCTGATCACGCGGATGGAGATCGAGTCGGGTCACGGCGACGGTGACGCGGTCGGGGAGTTCCACCGGGTGGCGGTCAGTGGCCCGATGCGCCTGGCCGAGGGCCAGAACCTGTCTCTGCCCTTCCAGATCGTCCTGCCCTGGGAGACCCCGATCACGGCGGTCTACGGGCAGTCGCTGCACGGCATGGTGATGGGTGTGCGCACCGAGGTCGCCATCGCCCGCGCCGTCGACAAGGGTGACCTCGACCCGGTCCAGGTGCACGCGCTGCCCATTCAGGAGCGCATCCTGGATGCCTTCCTGAAGCTCGGTTTCGTGTTCAAGTCGGCCGACCTGGAGTACGGGCAGATCATGGGCGCGCAGCAGACGCTGCCGTTCTACCAGGAGATCGAGTTCTTCCCGGCCCAGCAGTACGCGCACGCGATCAACGAGGTCGAGCTGACCTTCGTCACCGGTCCGCACGCCGTGCAGGTGGTGCTGGAGCTGGACAAGCGCGGCGGCATGTTCCGCAGCGGCCAGGACAGCTACGGCCGTTACACGGTCTCGCACGCCGACGCCGGGTCCACGGACTGGGTGCAGACGGTCGACGGCTGGATCCGCCAGGCGATCGAAGGCCGCCAGAGCATGTCCGGCCACGGCGGTTTCGGCGGGGGCTACGGGTCCCCGGGCTACGGGCAGGGCGCCGGGTTCGGGGGTGGCCACGGTCAGTACGGCCACCACGACCAGCACCGCGGTTCCGGGATGGGCGGCGGCCTGGGCGGCGTCGCGATGGGTGTGGCCGGGGGCCTGGCCGCCGGTTACGTCGCCAACGAGGTCATGGAAGAGGTCTTCGAGGGCGACAGTGAGGACGAGGGCGGCGGCGAGGAGGACTGAACCAGTCTGAGCCCATCTGAATCAGTCTGAGACGTGCCCGGACCTCCCTGGTGACAAGGGAGCCCGGGCACGTCGTCGTTCAGCGGGTGACGCGAATGTTCATCGAGACACCCGACTGCTTCAGCACCTTGATCTTCACCCCGGATCCGGCGACCTTCACGCCGTGGTCACGCTTCACCGGGTCGTAGTAGTTCTTCGTGTCGTCGAACAGCGGGTTCCCCTTCAGGCTCTTGATCTTCGACACCCTGCCGTCCAGGTGCAGGGTCAGGGCGCCGGTGTTCTTGAGTCCGAAGGCCGCGTCGTAGAGCTGGACGCGCGAGCGCCACGGCTTCTTGTCCACCCGGTAGAGCGTCGCGGGGTGGGCGTCGACCGTGAGGTTGCGGCCGCGACCGGGGTGCACACTGACGTCGTTGTCGGTCTGCGAGGTGTCCCAGTAGGTGACGAGCAGGCCCGGCCGGTAGGCGAAGTGCTCCACGTAGTTGGGCTTCGTCGACCAGCCGAAGTTGTACGGGCCGGTCTTGAGGTACTTGTCGAAGCTGGCGTACGTGCGGTTGGCCGCGATGTAGTACTGCTCGTACCCGACCTTCTCGGTGCCGGTGGAGCGCTTGAAACCCTTCGCGGTCCAGGCCTTGTCCAGCGTCTCCGCACCGTCGCTGAACACCGTGGTGCTACCGGCCTTCAGCGAGATCCGGTCGAGGAACAGGCCGGCCGGCTTGGAGCCGGTCGCCCCGTTGCCGGAGGCGTCGGTGGTGTAACGCAACCGCAGCTTCACCTTCTGCCCGGCGTAGGCCGAGAGGTCGAAACCGGCGGTGCGCCAGTCGCTGAAGCCGTCGATGCCGTTGCCCTCGTCCGGGCTGGTGATCGTGCCCGGAACGGCCGTGAACCCGCTGCCGTCGTCGACCTCGACGAAGGCATAGTCGCAGGCCGCGGTCCCGCAGTCCTCGATGTCCCAGGCCGCCGAGAACGACAGGCGCGGGCTGCCGGTGGGCAGGGTGAGGGTGCGGGTCAGGGTGTTGTCGAGGTTGTTCCCCGTACCGCCCCACCAGGAGTACTTCCCCGAGACCGGATCGACCAGGTACTGCTTGACCTGTTTCTGGGGCAGTACCACCAGAGCCGCCTGGGCCAGCTTCGTGTTGTACTCCGAAGGCCCCAGCGCCACGGTCTTGTTCGTGCCCTTGGCCGCCTTGACCACGGTGTAGTCCAGCCAGCCCAGCATCAGCTTGTTCCAGGCGCCGAGGTCGCCGGGCCGCGTACCGAGGCCCTCTCCCTTGGCGTTGAGCCGGCTCTGGGCCATCAGCGACCAGAATTCCACCGGGTCGCCCTCGCCGCCGGAGACGTCGTAGTCGTCCGGCAGGTCCAGGTCGTGACCGTACTCGTGCGCGATCGTACTCAGACCACTGTTCTCGGCCTGGGTGGTGTAGTCGCCGACCCAGATCCCGGTGCTGCCGATCTGGGTTCCTCCCAGCGGGTTCCCGGCCGGGCCCTTGACCCCGGCGTCCGCCGCCGAGACATACCAGCGGTGGCTCCAGACCGCGTCCTCACCCTGCGTGGCGTCGCCGGAGGCCTGGTCGCTGCCGGCGTGCAGGATCTGGAAGTGGTCGATGTACCCGTCCGGCTCGTTGAAATCGCCGTCGCCGTCGTGGTCGTACCGGTCCCACTGGTCGAACGTGGCCAGTTCGGCCGTGATCTGGGCATCGGTACGGCCCTTGGCCTTCTCGGCCGCGACCCACACCTTGACCGCGTCCGTGACCATCGCCCACGTGTTACCGCAGACGCTGGCGGCGCACGGATACCCGTCCGAGCGGCCGTACCGGGCCTCGTTGTAGGGCAGCTTCACCCAGTCGGTGACCTTGCCCTCGATGCTGTAACGGCCCGAGGACTGGGTCTGGTAGTACGTCTTCAGTGACTCGACGCCCTTGCCGACGCCGAAGTACAGATCCTGGAAGTACTTCTGGCTGAAGTTCGACCGCCAGATCGTGGTGTTGTCGGTCTTACCCGGCTTGACCACCTGGTTGTGCAGCGGACCGGCGAACTTCTTCGGGCCCGGCGTGGCCTTGTCGGTGTTCTTGTCCGGATAGCTCGCGTGCCGCTGGTTGCCGAACTCCGCGAGAATCACGAAGACCCGGTCGGTGCGCTGCCGGGACAGCTCGACGTACCGGTCGTCGCCCGCGGCAGCCAGTTTCACCACCTTGCTGCCGTTGCGCTCCTGAACGGTCGCCTTCCCGTCCAGGACCTGCTTGACCGCCTCCTCCCGTAGGGCCGTGGCCTTCTCCTGCATCGGGCTGGTGAGATGGTCCGACCCCGTGGGCCGGCGATCCGGCCCGGCGGCTGCTTGCGCGGTGCCGGGAAGTCCCAGCACCGCCCCCGATACCACTGAAGCAACCACCAGGCTCGTGAGAACCCTTCGCACACAGACCTCCGTGTCGTCGATCCCGCGACCTCCTGTCGCGGATGACGAAGGTCAACCTAGCCAGGCGCGCACACCCAATCTGTGCGAACACTGTGAATAGTGCGAAAGTGTGACCTACGGGACGCTTCCGGGATCACCGGCCCCGCTGCCGTACGGTCCGGGCCGACGTCGTCATCCGCCCAGGCCCAGCGCCCGCACCCCCCGGGCTGATGGACCGCTGGAAGAAAGGCAGGGCGGTCAGTTCCGGGCCGGTGGCGGGCAGGTCATCCGCGTGCAGCAGCAGAAGGATCTCGGTGTGCCGGGTGGTCAGGGCGCAGCGCCAGGCCTGGTCGCCGGAATGGACCTGTAGCCAGGGGGAGCCGGAGAGGTCGAGCTCCAGGCGGAGGGCGCCCGCCGGAGGGCCGGTGGTTCCACGGCGGCAACCCGCACCCGTCGCGACACTTCTGTCGTCCCGGACGAATCCCGCCGCCAGATTCGTCCGGACGCACGAACCGGACGCAGGGCGCGCTTTCTAGTCTTCTCGGCCATGAGCACTGTGCGCGAGATCGCCGGCCTCCCCGAGATGCAGCAGGTCGCCGACCTGTTCGTCTCGATCTGGGGCGGCGCCCGCCCGCCCGCCACCATCGACCTGATGAGCGCCCTGAGCAAGGCCGGCAACTACGTGGCCGGGGCGTTCGATGGAACGGCGCTGGTCGGTGCCTGCATCGGGTTCTTCCACGCGCCCGCCGAGGCCGCCCTGCACAGCCACATCGCCGGGGTCCGGGCGGACGCGGCCGGGCGCGGCGTCGGGCAGGCGCTGAAGATGCACCAGCGCGACTGGGCCCTGGCGCGGGGCGTCACCGAGGTCACCTGGACCTTCGACCCGCTGATCGGCCGCAACGCCTACTTCAACCTGGCCAAGCTGGGCGCCCGAGCGGTGGAGTACCTGCCCGACTTCTACGGGCCGATGGGCGATGACATCAACGGCACCGACGCCTCCGACCGGCTGCTCGTGCGCTGGAACCTGAGGGAACCGGAGGCCGCTGAGAAGGCCGCCGGGGCCGTGGTCGCCCTGGGCCGCGATGCGACGGGCCGTCCTGTGCCAGGCACCCGCGATGGTGACCGGTTACTGATAGCGGTGCCCACCGACGTCCACCTGCTGAGAGCCACCGACCCGGGTCTGGCCCGCGAATGGCGCTCGCAGGTCAGCGAAACCATGACCGGCCTGCTGGCCGAAGGGGCCCGGGTCACCGGGTTCGACCGCGACGGCGGGTATGTGATGACCCGGCCTGAGCAGCACGGGCAGCACGGGCAGCACGGGCAGCACGAGCAGTTCGAGCGGGAAGGCAGCGACGTATGAAACTCACCGGGGTAGAGCTCCGCCGGATCGAGATGCCCCTGGTGGCACCGTTCCGCACCTCGTTCGGGACGCAGACCAGCCGGGACATCCTGCTGCTGCGGGCCGTCACCGACGTCGGGGAGGGCTGGGGCGAGTGCGTGACGCTCAGCGAGCCGGTGTACTCCAGCGAGTACCTCGAGGGCTCCGCCGATGTGCTGCGCCGGTTCCTGATCCCGGCGCTGCAGCACACCGAACTCACCGGGGCTCACCAGGTGGCCCCGGTGCTCTCCCGGTTCATCGGGCACCGGATGGCGGTGGCGGCCCTGGAGACGGCCGTGCTGGATGCGGAGCTGCGCGCGCAGGGGCGGTCTTTCGCCCGTGAGCTGGGTGCGGTGCGCGACCGGGTGCCGTGCGGGGTCTCGGTCGGGATCATGGACAGCATCCCGGCCCTGCTCGAAGCGGTGCAGGGCTACGTGGACGAGGGGTACGTGCGGATCAAGCTGAAGATCGAGCCGGGCTGGGACGTCGCCCCGGTGCGTGCGGTGCGGGAACGCTTCGGCGACGACCTGCTGCTCCAGGTCGACGCGAACGCCGCCTACACCCTGTCCGACGCGCGGGAACTGGCCCGGCTGGACGAGTTCGGGCTGCTGCTGATCGAGCAGCCGCTGCCGGAGGAGGACATCCTCGGGCACGCCGACCTGCAGCACCGGATCAGCACGCCGATCTGCCTGGACGAATCGATCGTCTCGGCGCAGTCGGCGGCCGCGGCCATCCGGCTGGGTGCCTGCCAGATCGTCAACATCAAGCCCGGCCGGGTGGGCGGCTATCTGGAGGCCCGCCGGATCCACGACGTGTGCGCCGCCGCGGGCGTGCCGGTCTGGTGCGGAGGGATGCTGGAGACCGGGATCGGCCGGGCCGCGAACGTGGCCCTGGCCGCCCTGCCCGGATTCACCCTGCCCGGCGACACGTCGTCGTCCGGCCGCTACTACGAGGCCGACATCACCGAGCCGTTCGTGCTGCAGGACGGGCACCTGCCGGTACCGGACGGTCCCGGGATCGGCGTGACGCCCCTGCCCGACCGGCTGGCGGAGGTCACCACCAGCACCGAGTGGATCTCGTTCTAGAGTCTGCGAGGTGTCCGACCGTGCCCGTGCCAGCCTCGCCCGTGTCCTGGACGACCTGGGCACCACGCTGCTCGATCTGGTGCACCCGGTGGCGGAGCGACCACAGGAGATCGGCGGCGTCGTGATCCACGACCGGCTCGACGAGCCGGTGCTGCCGCCGCACGCCCTGGTGCTCGGTGTCGGTCTGGAGACGGAGGACGACGTGGTGGCCCTGCTCGGGCGGCTGGGCCGCGAGCGCGCGCTGGCCCTGGTGGTGCGCGCTCCGGTCCCGGCCGGCCCGGCGGTGCGGGAGGCGGCCGACCGGGCCGGGATCTGCCTGCTGGGGCTCAGCCGCGGGGTGCCCTGGGCCCACCTGGCCGCGTTGCTGCGGTCGCTGCTGGCCGAGGGCGACGTCGGGGCGGACGGGCCGCAGTCGCTGGGCGGTCTGCCGGCCGGTGACCTGTTCGCGGTGGCCAACGCGATCGCGGCGCTGATGGACGCCCCGGTCACCATCGAGGATCGCAGCTCGCGGGTGCTGGCCTTCTCCGGCCGGCAGAACGAGGCGGACGCCTCCCGGGTGGAGACGGTGCTGGGCCGGCAGGTGCCCGAACCGGTGCGGGAGCTCCTGGCCCGCCGGGGTGTCTTCCGCGACCTGCACCGCTCGCACGATCCGGTGCTGGTCGACCCGGTGACGTTCGCCGGGGTCGTGCAACTGCCGCGGCTGGCGATCGTGGTGCGGGCCGGTGACGAGGTGCTCGGCTCGATCTGGGCCACGGTGACCGGCCCGCTCGGTGAGGCCCGGATCCAGGCGTTCGGTGAGGCCGCGAAACTTGTTGCGTTGCACATGTTGCGGGTGCGGGCCGGGGCGGACGGGCAGCGCCGGATGCGTACCGACCTGCTCAGTACGGCGCTGACCGGGGGAGCCGGGGCAACGGACGCACTGGGCCGGCTCGGGCTGGCCGGGTCACCGCTGTTGGTGCTCGCGGTGGTAGGGGACGACGAACAGGAGCGCCTGGGCGATGCTTTCGCCATGCACCTGAGCGCGGTGCACCCCCGCGCGGTGGCGGCCACGATCGGCGGGGTGACCTACGGGCTGGTGCCGATGCGGCCCGATCAGGTGCCGGGTGCCGACGAGCGCGCCGCCCGCCTGGCCCGCGACTTCCTCGACCGGGTGGGAGAGCGGCTGGGTCCGGTCGCGGCCGTCGGCCCGGTCGCGCCCGACCTGGCGGGCCTGGTGCGTGCGCGCACCGCCACCGACCGTGTCCTGCGGGTGCTGCGGGAGAACCCGCGCGGGCGCCGGGTGGCCGGCCTGGACGAGGTGCAGGCCGAGTCGCTGCTGCTGGAGCTACGCGACCAGGTGGCCGCGCGCGGTGACCGTCCGTCCGGTGCGCTGCTGCGGCTCGCCGAGTACGACCAGACCCACGGCAGCTTCCTGGTCGTCACGCTGCGGGCCTGGCTGGACGCCTTCGGCGACGTGATCGCCGCCGCGGCGTCGGTGCCCGTGCACCCGAACACCTTTCGCTACCGCCTGCGGCGGGTCACCGAACTGGGCGGGATCGACCTGACCGACGCCGAGCAGAGGTTCGCGCTGATGCTGCAACTGCGGGTGCATCGGTTGCCGGAGTCCGGTACCTAGGGGCCGTTCAGCGGTACTTGAGGACGATGTGCGTGAGTTTGCGGATGCCTACTGTTCCGGAGGTGAGACATCGTTCCGATGTCCGTTCCGGTGACTGGGAGATAGGGATCTTGCGCGGTGTGTTCCTCTTCTTCGTGACGCTCTTCGCGGCCGGATGCACCTACGTGCTGTGGGTCATGCTGCTGTTCACGTCCAGCGGCAACTGGTTCAAGGGCGTCAGCGCGCAGTGTCCTGGCAAGGCCCTGGCCGACCCTCCGCTGCGGGAACACAGCTTCCCGATCGTGACGCAGTGCCTCTACGCGGACGGCACCACGCAGAACCTGGTGCCCTGGTTCGTGAATCCGCTGCTCTTCCTGGCGATCGGAGGCGTGGTGCTCCTGCTGGTGAAGACGCTGCGGTTCTGGGGCGGACGCTGACGGATCAGGGAACGGAGCGCAGCCACAGCACCAGCGCCCAGTCCTGATCGTTGGCCAGCGGGTCGGCGGTGTGGGCAGGGCGGCCGTCGACGCAACTGGGCATGACGAAACCGCAGCTGGCCGAGCCGTCGTCGGCGAAGTCGATGGTGTTGGCGCGGAAGATGCCGTCGGCGGCCTGTTCGTCGGCGGGTGTGCGGTGCGGGTTCTGCAGCAGCGCGACGGCGCTCAGCACGCTCCAGTAGTGCGGGAAGGTGTCGCCCCACTGGCGGTTCCGGCCGAACCAGTAGCCGTCCCAGTGCCGGATGCCGATGTCGTGCAGGCGCACGTGGGGCTGGGGGCCACCGAAGGCGCGCAGCCAGCGCAGGGCCGTGGGCAGGGCGGGGCTCTCGGGGGCGGCCAGGGCCAGCAGGCTGACCAGGGGAGCGACCATCGACTGCTCGTAGTTGACCTCGTGCGCGGGCAGGTCGGTGCCCAGACCGGCGAAGTTCAGGGCGTGCCGGCGCAGTTTCTCGCGCAGGGCCTGCGCGCGGGTGCGGTCGGGCAGCCGGTCCAGCAGGTCCGCGACCTGCAGCACGGCCTCGGGGTGCCCGATGAGCAGGTGCTGGTCGGCGCCGAGGTGATAGACGCGCTCGATCAGGGTGGCGGCCAGCTCCAGGTCTTCGGGCTGCCGGTAGAGCACGTACTGGTCAGCGAAAAACCTTGCCATCCAGGGGAAGTTGTAGAGCCGGATCTTCTCCTGCGGGGTGTCGCTGCCCCAGAGCACGTCGTGGTCGGCGGTGATGAGCCGGGCCCGGGCGTAGGCGGCCCAGCCGTGCAGGGCCGCGTCCAGGGTGTCTGCGTCTCCCCAGCCGCGCAGCCGGGCCTGCTGGAGCAGGGAAGGCATGGCCAGGCGCTCGGCGCCGTCGGACCAGTCGGCCCAGGCCGAGGTGGTCTGGGTCAGCCCGGTGTCGTTGTCGAACGGGACGAGCGCGTGGCAGTCGGGGGCGGGTCGCTCCCGGGCGCGCTGGTGCTCCAGCACGAACGCGACGCGCTGCTCGACGATCTCCCGGCGCGGCCGGTGGAACAGCACGGTGGTGCGGGCCGTCCCGGTGTTCACCTCGGTGACCCCGCGCCCAGCCAGCGGTTCCCCGTCGAGGAGGATCGTCGTCCCCTGCTCGGCCGCCAGACGGTCCAGGGTGATCGGGGCGTCGGTCGCGGCCAGGAAGGCGGGCACGTCGTCGTAGAAGCGTACGTCCCACGACAGTTCGTGGCTCTGCCCGGCCGCCAGGGGGATGACGGGCTGCCCGCCGAAGGCGCCGGGATGGCGGCCGTGGTCGGTGGGGTGCAGCACCAGGTGCCCACGGATGTTCGAGAACGTCAGGTGGTTGCGCGATTCCACCGAGTAGGCGCACAGCGCACCGGTGCGCACGACCAGGCCCAGCACCGGGCCCTCTCCCGACATCGGCTGGGCCAGCACCCAGGCCCACTCCCCACCCGTCCAGACGTGCGCGTGGCAGGCCGAGGTGAGCGCGGCGGTGGCGGACTCGTACACATCACGCAGGGGCACCACGATGCCCAGGGTGGTGACGTCGAGGGAAACCGCACCCGTGTTCGTCCACCGATACGTCTCGGTGAGGCTCTCCGTCGTCGCCACCCGGTCGACGTCCACCCGCAGGCTGCTCGTGACCGCACCGCTGCCCCGCCACCGCCCGGACCCCGCGCTGGTGATCGCGAACCCGCTGCCCCAGCGGTGCTCGGCGGTGTGCCAGCGATCGCGGCCCTCCTGCAGCACGAACGGGTGCTCGGGCAGCGCCGGGTGGTGGAAGCGGGCGGGGTGACCGTCATCGGTGAAGGTGACGAACGGCGCGGCGGTGTCACTCATGGGCAGATTCTTCACCCCGGTGCCGACAGGACTGTCTCAGCCCTCGAGTTCGTGCCGGACGCGGCGTGAGGGCTGGAAGAGGTACAGGTCGATGACGCCGGGAGGGTCGGCCAGGCCGGGGCCCCCGTTGTCGACCCAGGCGGTGATGTCGGCGGCCGCGTCCGGATCGTTGACGTGGCCGAGCCAGACCGGGCGACCACCGGCCCGGCGACCCTCGGCGGACGGCTGGATGACCATGACGTTGGCCTCGTCACAGGCATCCAGGCAGGACGTGCGCCGGATGCGCGCGACGCCCTGCAGCGCCCGGTGCAGGCTGGTGAACTGCGCCTCATGGTCCAGATGAGGAATCTTGGCGGGGGAGCCACAACAGCAGCCCCGGCAGATCGTGACCGTGCAGCGCCCGGCATCGTCTGATCTTTCGGGGGTGGTGCGGGCACGGCGGGCACTTCTACTCATGTCTACTCACTGTCCACTCACTGTCCACTCACGTGGTCTCCGGTCAGGCGGTGTTCTGGGCGGGAGGAACGAAACGGCCATGATGGCGCAGCCGGCGCGGTGACGGGACTCACGTCCGGGACCACCGCGAGGAGGGCTCCGGACACGTTCACCGGGCAACTAGTTTGGGTCGTCCAGCCTTTTGCCGTCGTACCCCATGCCAGTCCCAGGCCAGCAGTACCAAGGAGTGAAGTGTCGAGCACCGCCGGATCCGTCCCCTCGTCCCCGATCCTGGAGGCCGACATCCGGTCCGGGATGGAAGCCCTCGACCTGCGGCTGGTGGTCGCGGACATGGACGGGACGCTGCTGGACGGCACCGGGAGCATCCCGGCGGGTTTCTGGCCACTGCTGGAGCAGATGCACGAGCGGGGCATCGTCTTCGTCCCCGCCAGCGGCCGCCAGTACGCGACGCTGGCGCACCTCTTCGAGCGGGCCCCGGCGGACATGCCGTTCGTGGCCGAGAACGGCACGTACGTGGTGCAGGAGGGCGTCGAGCTCGCCTCGACCACCCTGGACGCGGCGGTCGTGCAGGACGCGGTCTCGCTCCTGCGGGACCTGGTGGCCGGTGAGCTGGACGTGAAGCTGGACCTGGGCGTGGTGCTGTGCGGGAAGCGCTCGGCGTACGTCGAGCGCACCGACGAGCCGTTCGTGGGTGAGGTGCGCAAGTACTACGCCGCGCTGGAGATCGTCGACGACCTTCTCGCCGTGGACGATCAGATGCTGAAGATCGCGGTCTTCGACTTCGGCGACGCCGAGACCGGGGCCGGGCCCCAGCTGGAGCGGTTCCGCCAGAGCCAGCAGGTCGTGGTGTCGAACGAGCACTGGGTCGACGTGATGGCCGCCGGCGTCAACAAGGGTGACGCGGTCCGGCGCCTGCAGGACCGGCTCGGGGTGACCCGCGAGCAGACCGTGGTGTTCGGGGACTACCTCAACGACCTGGAGATGCTCGACGCCGCCCGCTGGTCGTTCGCGATGGCCAACGCCCACCCCGAGGTGCTGGCCCGGGCCGCGGCCGTGGCGCCCTCCAACACCGAGAACGGCGTGCTCACCACGCTGGGCTCGCTGCTGGCCGACGGCCGGATCTGACCGGTGTTCTTCCCTCCCGAGCTCGGGCTGCCCGCCCTGGCCCTCCTGTTGCTTGCCGCGTTCGCCGCGGGCTGGATCGATGCCGTCGTCGGGGGCGGCGGCCTGCTCCAGCTGCCGGCGCTGCTGCTGGTGCCCGGTCTGACCCCGGTGCAGGTCCTGGCGACGAACAAGCTGGGGTCGGTCTTCGGTACCGCCACCAGCGCGCTGACCTACTACCGGCGCGCCCGCCCCGATCTGCGGACCGCCCTGCCGATGGCCGCGGTCGCCCTGGTCGGCAGCTTCGCCGGGGCGTCCATCGCCTCGTCGCTGCCCGTGGCCGTCTTCAAGCCCGTCATCGTGGTGGCACTGGTCGTGGTGGCCGCACTGACCCTGGCCCGCCCGGCCCTGGGACAGGCCACCGCGCTGCGGTATGCGGGGCACGCCCACTACCGCGCTGCGGTCGCGGTCGGGCTGGCCATCGGCGTCTACGACGGGGTGCTCGGCCCGGGCACCGGCACCTTCCTGGTGATGGCCATGGTCAGCCTGATCGGCTACGACTTCCTGCAGGCCAGCGCCAAGGCCAAGATCGTCAACTTCGCCACCAACATCGGTGCGCTGTTGTTCTTCGCGCCCAGCGGTGCCGTGGTCTGGGGCCTGGGCCTGATGCTCGGTGTGGCGAACCTGAGCGGTAGCTACCTGGGCGCCCGGATGGCCATCTCCAGCGGCACCAAGTTCATCCGGGTCGTTTTCCTGGTCGTGGTCCTGGCCCTGATCGTCAAGGTGAGTCACGACGTGTGGGTGGAGAACCTGAGCTGAACCCGCACGGACGAACCGGGCATTCCTTGACATTGCCCGGCGGCCCGTTGATCGTTGAGGCCCATGAGTACGGGACCCGCGCGCGTCGTCATCAATCTGGATCTACCCGGGCCGACGATCAGCCGCCACCTGTACGGCCACTTCGCCGAGCACCTGGGCCGGTGCATCTACGGCGGACTGTGGGTGGGGGAGGACTCGCCCCTGCCCAACACCGGCGGCATCCGCAGCGACGTGGTGGAGGCCCTGAAGGCGCTGCACATTCCCAACCTGCGCTGGCCCGGCGGGTGTTTCGCCGACGACTACCACTGGCGCGACGGCATCGGGCCCCGGGAGACCCGTCCCCGGATGGTGAACTCGCACTGGGGCGACGTGATCGAGGACAACTCCTTCGGCACCCACGAGTTCATGGCCCTGTGCGAACTGCTCGGCGCCCAGCCGTACGTCAGCGGCAACGTGGGGTCCGGCACGGTGCGCGAGATGTCGGAGTGGATCGAGTATCTGACCCGCGGCGACGACTCCCCGATGGCCGGCCTGCGCCGCCGGAACGGCCGCGACGAGCCCTGGACGGTGCCGTTCTGGGGCCTGGGCAACGAGGGCTGGGGCTGCGGTGGCAACCTGCGCGGGGACGCCTTCGCCGACCTGGCCCGGCAGTACGCGACCTATGTGCGCGATCACGGCGACAACACGGTCTACCGGATCGCGGCCGGCGCCAACGCGGACGACTACGCCTGGACCGAGTCGCTGATGAAAGCCCTCGGCCCGGTGGAGAAGACCAGCACCCCGGTGTTCCAGGCCGTGTCGTTCCACTACTACACGATGAGCGGCGACTGGCAGGACAAGGGCGAGGCCACGAGCTTCACCGAGGACGAGTACTACCGCACCATCGCCCAGGCCCACCGGGTCGAGGAACTGCTCACCCGGCACAGCACGGTGATGGACCGCCGGGACCCGCACCGCCGCATCGGGCTCGTCCTCGACGAATGGGGCACGTGGTGGAACGTCGAGGAGGGCACGAACCCCGGCTTCCTTTACCAGCAGAACACGTTACGCGATGCCCTGGTCGCGAGCCTGCACTTCGACGCGTTCCACCGCCACGCCGACCGGCTGGTGATGGCGAACATCGCGCAGACGGTCAACGTGCTCCAGGCGATGATCCTCACCGACCCGGACACCGGCGCCCTCGTCCTCACCCCGACCTACCACGTGTTCGAGATGAACACCGGCCACCACGACGCCGCCGCCCTGACCGCCCACGTCCTCGACGACCAGACCCGCGACAGCGACGGCCTGACGGTGCCCCTGCTGTCCGCGTCCGCGTCCACCACCGGCGACACCGCTCTGGTGAGCCTGTCGAATCTGGATGCCGGGCAGGCCCGTTCGGTCGTGCTCGACCTGCGCGGCCGCGAGATGCGGGAACACCGCGCCCGCATCCTGACCGCCCCCACCCTGCAGTCGCACAACAGTCCCGAGACCCCGGAAGCCGTGCGACCGCGTCCTCACGAAGCGCTCACCCCGCACCCCCGCGGCCTGCTCGTCGACCTGCCGGCCCACTCGTACGTGACGGTGTCGCTGACCCTGGGGGCGTGAATCTCAGCCTTGGGGGCGGCTGTTGAGTGCCCCCTCGATCAGTCGCACGGCCTGTTCCGGGTCGTCGACCTCGACGATCAGCCGGCGGAAGTACTGACCGGACAGGGAGATGACGACGGCCTTCTCCGCCTTGGCGACGTCCCAGAACACGCGCTCGCCGCCCTGACGGAACGTGCCCCCGAGGTAGCGGCCGTAGAAGTTGGTGCCGACCACCCGGCGCCCCGGCCACTCGTGGGTCTTGCGCAGACCGCTCCAGCCGGTGGACATGTCCGGGTCCAGGGTGGCCCCGCGGACGTCGGCCAGGGAGTAGGTGAGGCGGCCGCGGAACGTCGCCAGCTTCCGGATGCCGCGTAGAGTGACCACGAGACAATCATTCTCGATGCTGATCAGTGCCATGTCAGGCTCCTTCAGGCAGTTTCGGGAGAGATGCCGGCCCGTTCGACCAGGCGCCCGTAGACCTGGGCGGCCACCGGCCGCCCCGACGCCTTCAGGTGATCGATCGCCCGGTTCGCGAGCGCGGCCACCCGGGGATCGTCCGCGGCCCGTTCGCGCAGGGCCACCACGAGCAGGTCGATGAGCAGGCCGGTGTCGGAGGCGTTGTTCAGTGCCTCTTCGAAACTGGCCCGGAAGAGCTCGGACTTGCTGTCGAAGGCGCCGTACAGGCTTCCGCGCAGCAGACCGGTCGCCGCCACGAGGTGGGTGACGGACGTGCCCTGATAGCCCCGGTCGGCGAACTCACCGGCGGCCTGGTGCAGGGCCTGTGCGCGATCGAACTTCGGTACTCCGGCCATGCCTCCACGATATTCATGATTGAACGGTCAGTCAAGAATGTTGCGGACCTGTCCGTTGAGCGTCCCGGTGCCCAGGGCGGTGGCGACCCCGGCGCTGGCGAGCGCGGCCCGCCGGTAGCCGGGGGCCAGGCCGGGCAGGCCGGCCAGGGCGAGCATGCTGGCGGCGTGCAGGCCGTCGACCCGCGCGGCCCAGGGCGCCACCCGGGCGGGAGCCAGCCCGAGGGCGGCCGCCTGCACCAGGTGGCGGGCGCCGAGCACCCGGGCGGTGAGCACCAGGCCGGGCAGGGCCGGGTCGGCGCCGACGCCACGCAGCACGGTCTGCGGCGTGCACATCAGCGCTGCGCCGAACCCGGCGCCCAGCAGAGCCTGGGTTCTCACGAGCGGGCCTTGCTGACCAGGGCGCCGGCCTTCTTGGACAGGCTGTCGCCGTAGCCGATCAGGCTGGCTCCAAGCCCGCTGACGGCCGGGCCGAGCTTCGAGGTGACCGGGCCGACCCGGTGGGCCACCCACTGCTGCTTGCTGAAGGTCCGGGCCTGGTCGTCGAAGATGCCGTGCGAACCGAAGTCTTTGCCGCCCTCGCCGTCGGCGGGCTCCCACAGGTTCGAGGGCTGGTCGGGCGGACGCGGGTCGCTGGTCTGCTGCGACGAGAACCCGGTGCGGGCCAGGTAACGGTCGAGCACGGCGGGGATCACGGCGTTGCCGAGAATGGTTTTCGCGGAGCCGGTTCCGACCCAGTACTCACGGCGCTGGGGGTGGTCGGCGGCGTACAGCACGGCGCGCGCGGCGACCTCCGGCTGGTAGATCGGGGCCACCGGCTGGGCCTGCTTCGGCAGTCGCGACAGCACCCAGGAGAACTGCGGGGTGTTCACGGCGGGCATCTGCACCATCGTGGTGTTGATACCGCTGCCCTCGTGCATGAGCTCGATGCGCAACGACTCGTGGAAGCCCTGGATGGCGTGCTTGGCGCCGCAATAGGCGCTCTGCAGGGGGATTCCGCGGTAGGCCAGGGCCGAGCCGATCTGGATGACCGTGCCCCGGTCGCGCGGGCGCATGAGCCGCAGGGCTGCCTGGGTGCCGTAGACGAAGCCCAGATAGGAGACCTCGGTGATGCGCCGGAACTCGTCGGCGCTGATCTCGCTGAACGGCGCGAACACCGACGAGAACGCCGAGTTCACCCAGATGTCGATGGGCCCGAGCTCGGCCTGCGCCCGGTCGGCGGCGCGCTGCACGGCTTCGGCGTCGGCCACGTCGACGCTGATCGTCAGGGCCTGCCCGCCGGCCGCACGCACCTCGGCGGCGGCCCCGTCCAGCCCGGCCTGTCCCCGGGCCAGCAACGCCACCTTGGCCCCGCGCTCGGCGAAGGCCACCGCGGTGGCCCGGCCGATTCCTGCGCTGGCTCCGGTAATGACGACTACTTGACCTGCCTCGGCTGACATTTCGGGTGACGTTTCGGCTGACATGAAGATCAGTCAGACAGCCACCCGGCGCGTCTGCAACTCGAGGGGGTTGGGTCGAATCGCCGTCCTCGGCGTTCCTTGTCACCCTGACCTGGTGAACTCCCCCCAGACAGCTCCCGTCGTCCTGATCACCGGGGCCAGCGGCGGTATCGGTGGCGCGGTCGCGCTGGCCTATGCCGGGCGCGGCGCCCGGCTCGTGCTCACCGCCCGCTCGGCCGGCAAGCTCGAGGAGCTGGCGAAGGCCTGCGAGCAGGCCGGCGGTCAGGCCGTCACCCGCATCACCGATGTCAGCGACGCGGCCGCGGTGCGCGATGCGATCGACGCGGCGGTGCGGGAGTTCGGGGGCCTCGACGTGGTGGTGCACACGGCTGCGGTCGTTGCTTACGGACGACTGTCACAGGTCCCGGAGCAGGTGTGGGACCGCGTGGTGGACGTGGGGGTGCGGGGCACGGCGAACGTCGCCCGCGAGAGTCTGCGGGTGTTCGAGCCCGCCGGGCACGGCAGTCTGGTGATCATCGGCTCGGTGCTAGGGCAGATCACGGCGCCACGGATGGGTGCGTACGCCACCTCGAAGTGGGCGGTGCACGGCCTGGCCCGCACCCTGCAGCAGGAGGCCCGGCGGACCCCCGGCGTGCACGTGGCGCTGGTCTCGCCCGGCGGCATCGACACCCGTATCTACCGGATGGCCGCCACCTACGTCGGCCGGGCCGGCTCCCCGCCCCCGCCGGTGCTCAGCCCCGAGGCCGTCGCCCGCAAGGTGCTGCGCACGGTGGACAAGCAGCGCCGCGGTGGCGCCGTGGGCCCGCTGAACCCGCTCATGCGTGTCGGTTTCACGGCCGTACCGTGGGTGTACGACGTGCTGGTCGGCCCGCTGTTCAACCTCCTGGCCCTGGCCCGTAAGCCGAGCCCGGAGAGCGAGGGCAATGTGTTCCGTTCGTCCGAGGACGTGGAGAGGGGCCGGGCGTAAGTGGTGGATCGGGCGTGACCGGAGACAGGGCGTAAACGGTGGGCCGGGCGTTACCGATGGGCTGGGCGTTACCGATGGGCCGGGCGTAACTGGTGGATCGGGCGTTCCTCCGTGAGGCGGCCGGACGATTCCGGTCCCGCGCAGTTCCTCTTCACCCCGGGTGACGAGGGTGTTCGGCCTCCTGTGGCTGCCCCGTCCGGCCGGCGCCTACGCCGGGTACGTCACCGCGCTCTCGCGCCAGTTCGCCCGGAAACCGGCCATGATCGACCACGGCCGGGCCACCGGTCTGCCGCCGGCCGGGCCGACCGCCTGGCAGGTCCTGCCCGACATCGTCGAAGTCCTTCCTGGACAGCGTATTCTCATTCACGCGGCCGGGGGAGGGTCGGTCACCGGGCCCTCCAGATCGCGAAACACCTCGGTGCGTATGTCATCGGAACGACCGGCACAGCCAAGCACGACTGGCGGCGCGGACTCCGGGCCGATGAACTCAACGACCACCGCACGACGGCCTTCGAACGGGCCGCGAAAGACATCGACGTCGTCCTCGATCTTGTCGGAACGGTCCATCCGGAAAAAGCTTTACGGTCCCTGGAGGTGCTGTGCCCCGGTGGTCTCATCGTCGGGGTCGCCCCGGCCGGTCCCCGGGATTCGCTGAACGTGCTCGGGCCGCGTCGGTACGGGTGGCACCGGAACCCTTGGTCGAACCGGACGGACACGGGCTCGCCGAGTTGGCGGCGCTGGTCGACAGCGCCCGACTGCAGATCCGGGTTGAGCACGTCTTCCCCCAGGCCGAAGCGGTCCGCGCCCATGCCCAGGCCGAGGCGAGTGCCATCGGCAAGACCGTCCTGTGCTTCTCCTGACCGCCCTTCCGGTAAAGGGTTTCATTGTCGTTGTCGGGGGGGGTTCGGTTTTGGCGGATGCTCCGTAGGTGGAGGCGCGCTGCTGGCGGTCTCTCAGGATCAGACCCGAGAAGATCTAACCACTCACTCAGCATTGACCAAAAAGGTTTACGAGAAAGCATTATTAGGCTTCACGGATTACCGGTTTCCCATGCTTCACTCGGGTTGTGGTGGGTCCTGCCTACGCAAAAGTGGCGTAGACTAGGGACACCTGTTCGAACCACGAGTGCGGGGGCGCGGTCATGGGAGTGGGTGTTCTGCTGTCGGCGTGGCCGGATGTCGATCTGGCGGCCATGTCTGCTCTTGAGCTGCTTCAGGCTGTTGAAAATTGTTCCTGTTCGAACGGTTCGGAGACGTTTCTTCTGGGTTCCGTGGCTGCCGCCGAGAGAATCAAGC